>JAKCEJ010000281.1 GCA_021838065.1 Pseudomonadota bacterium | reverse complement strand
CGGGCAATCCCACCGGCAAGGTGTTCCCGCGCGAGTATCTGCTGCGGGCGCTCGAGCTCGCCGAGCGGCACGATTTCATCGTGGCCGCCGATGAGTGCTACACGGAGATCTATCTCGATGAGACGTCCCCGCCGCCGGGGCTGCTCGAGGCGGCGCAGCGCTCGGGGCGCGAGCGCTTCGAGCGCTGCATCGTCTTTCACAGCCTCTCGAAGCGCTCGAGCGTGCCGGGGCTGCGCTCGGGGTTCGTGGCCGGGGACCCGGCGATCATCGCGCGGCTGCTGCTCTATCGCACCTACCACGGCTGCGCCATGCCGGTGCCGACCCAGCTCGCGAGCATCCCGGCCTGGGGCGATGATGCGCACGTGATCGAGAACCGGCGGCTCTATCGGGAGAAGTTCGAGCGGGTGATCCCGATTCTCAAGCCGGCGCTGCCGGTGGAGAAGCCCGACGGGGCGTTCTATCTCTGGACCGAGGTCGGCGCCGACGGCGACGATGAGCGCTTCACCCGCGAGCTGCATGCCACCCAGGCCGTCACGGTGCTGCCGGGCAGCTACCTCGCGCGCAGCGGCCCGCAGGGCAATCCCGGCGCCGGCCGCGTGCGCATCTCTCTGGTGCCGAACGTCGCCGACTGCATCGACGCCGCCGAACGCATCCGCGCTTACGTAGAGAGCAGAAGCGCATGAGCAACGCGCTGCAGTCGGCCATCGAGGCGGCCTTCGAGGCGCGCGCCGCGCTCGGGCCGGGCCGCACGCCGGCCGGCCTCGCGGGGCAGATCGATGAGTGCATCGAGCTGCTCGACAGCGGCCGCGCGCGCGTGGCCGAGCGGCAGGGGGAGCGCTGGGTCGTCAACGAATGGCTGAAGAAGGCGGTGCTCCTCTATTTCCGCACACGCGAGAACACCGTCGTCGAGGCCGGCTTCACGCGCTTTTACGACAAAGTGCCGCTGAAGTACGCCGACGCCACGGCCGAGCAGCTGCGCGAGGGCGGCGCGCGCATCGTGCCGCACGCCGTGGTGCGCAAAGGCGCGTACATCGCGCCCAACACGGTGCTGATGCCGAGCTACGTCAACATCGGCGCCTACGTCGATGCCGGCACCATGGTCGATACCTGGGCGACCGTCGGCTCGTGCGCGCAGATCGGACGCAACGTGCACCTCTCCGGCGGCGTCGGCATCGGCGGGGTGCTCGAGCCGCTGCAGGCGAGCCCGACCATCATCGAGGATGACTGTTTCATCGGCGCGCGCTCGGAGATCGTCGAGGGGGTGATCGTGGAGGCCGGCTCGGTGATCTCCATGGGCGTGTTCATCGGCCAGAGCACGCGCATCTACGAGCGCGCGAGCGGACAGATCCTGCGCGGGCGGATCCCGGCGGGCTCCGTGGTGGTGCCCGGCACGCTGCCCTCGGCCGACGGGCGCTGCGCGCTGGCCTGCGCGGTCATCGTCAAGCGCGTCGATGCGCAGACGCGCGCCAAGACTTCGATCAACGATCTGCTGCGGGCAGCGCAATAGACGTGGTGTGAGGGCCGCCGCTCACGGCTGGGCACCCGGCCCGCGCATCCCGCGTGGGCGTTCGCTCCTCACGAGGACGCGTTGCGTGGCTTCGTGAAGGGCTCAGCCAATTCGCCCGGTGATGTAGTCCTCGGTGAGCCGGTGCCGCGGGTTGGTGAACAGCCGGTCGGTCTCACCCACCTCCACCAGGCGCCCCAGGTGGAAGTACGCGGTGCGCTGCGAGACGCGCGCGGCCTGCTGCATGGAGTGCGTCACGAGGACGATCGCATAGGTGCCGTGCAGCTCCTCGATCAGGTCCTCGATGCGCGCCGTGGCGATCGGGTCGAGCGCCGAGCACGGCTCGTCCATCAGGATCACCTCCGGCTGCACCGCGAGCGCCCGCGCGATGCACAGGCGCTGCTGCTGCCCGCCCGAGAGCCCGGTGCCGAGGCTGTGCAGGCGGTCCTTGACCTCGCTCCAGAGGCCGGCGCGCTGCAGGCTGGTGCACACCAGCTCATCGAGCTCGGCCCGCGTGCGGGTGAGCTTGTGGATGCGCGGGCCGTAGGCGACGTTGTCGTAGATCGATTTGGGGAAGGGGTTGGGCTTCTGGAACACCATGCCGATGCGCGCGCGCAGGCGCGCCACGTCCTGGCGCTTGTCGTAGATGTCCTGGCCGTCGAGCAGGATCGTGCCGGCGACGCGCGCCCCCGGGATGGTGTCGTTCATGCGGTTCAGGCAGCGCAGGAAGGTCGACTTGCCGCAGCCCGAGGGGCCGATGCAGGCGAGCACCTCGCCGCGAGCGATGTCGACCGTGACGTCCGCGAGCGCCTGCTTCTCGCCGTAGAACACGCTCACCGAGCGGCACGAGAAGACCGGATCGGCCACCTCGGGCTCACCGGCCGGCTGCCCCGCCAGATCGCCGCTCAGGGCCGCGGGGATGTGTACGCGCCCGCTCGGCTTGGTGCCGAGCGCGCCGCTGGCCATGCCCGCGCTCGCCGCTGGGGCGGAACTCTCGGGCCGCGTCGTTTCCTGCACCGCTGCTCTCCTCTCAGCCGAACCGGCCGGTGACGTAATCATCGGTCCGGCGGTCCCGCGGCGCGGTGAACAGCTGCCCGGTGGGACCGATCTCGATGAGCTCGCCCTGATACATGAACGCCGTGGTGCTCGAGACACGCGCGGCCTGCTGCAGATTGTGGGTAACGACGACGATGCAGAACCGCTCGCGCAGGTTCTGCAGCGTCTCCTCCACCTTCAGCGTCGAGATCGGATCGAGCGCCGCGGTCGGCTCATCAAACAGGATGACTTCCGGCTCGAGCGCGATGCTGCGCGCGATGCACAGCCGCTGCTGCTGGCCGCCCGAGAGGCTGCGCCCATCCTCGTGCAGCTTGTCCTTGACCTCCTCCCACAGCGCCGCGTCCGCGAGCGCCGCATGGACCCGCTGTGTGAGCTCGGCGCGCCCGATGCGTCGCGCCAGGCGCAGCCCGAAGGCGACGTTCTCGAAGATCGACATGGGAAAGGGCGTCGGCTTCTGGAACACCATCCCGACGCGCAGGCGCAGCCGGGCGATGTCGACCGCCGGAGAGAGAATGTCCTCGCCGTCGAGCAACACCTCGCCGCTGGCTCGGTGCCCCGGATAGAGCGTGTACATGCGGTTGAACACCCTGAGCAGGGTCGATTTGCCGCATCCGGACGGGCCGATGAACGCGGTGATGCTGCGGTCGGCCACCGTGAGATTGATGTCCTTGAGAGCCTGCTGGCGGCCGTAATAAAAATCGAGGTGGCGCACCTCGATCTTGCTGGCGGTGGCAGGCGCCTCGGCGTCGGCTGCCCACTCGGCCGGCTGGCTCATGTGCGCGCTTCGGGCGCGTTGCGCAAGGCTGATCGGTGCATGTCCGGCTCGTCGAGGTCCGTCATTAGATTGGAGCGCGCCGACGGCCGTCGCGGCGCGCGGCGCCCGAGGGACGCATCGGTACAGGGCATGCGCGGATTGTCGCCTGCCCGCAACCCCGGCAGCAAGTCGCAAGCCGATCCGGCCGCGTGCGGCGAGCCGCCTGCATCGGCGCGCCCCGGGCGCCGCCCGGCGCCCCGCCCGCTCGCCCCCGGCACCTCCTTGCCGATCCAGGGGCTCATGCCCTTCCGGTCGGCGACGGCGGCGACCGTGTGTCCGGCTCCCGGCGCCTCCGCCAGGGCCAGCCCCAATTGTGACACCCCCCTGGCGGCCCAGCGCTCATAGAACACCACACGCCACTCAGCGCCAAGCCCGCCGGGACCCGCGGCGCCGCCCGATAGGGCATCAAAATCAATCACCTGAGCGCTCCGGACCCCGATCCTTTGCGACTGTCATTGGATTGTCACATTCGCGTCATTTAATCGTCACGTCGGCTCGTCACATTGGTGACGGGCACAGCGAGGCGCCAACCGCGGTTTCGGGACGCCGTGTCACACAACGGTCACGAACGCCGTGCGCACTCGCGAAGCGTATTCGGACGAGAGAGATCGGAG
>JAKCEJ010000280.1 GCA_021838065.1 Pseudomonadota bacterium | reverse complement strand
TTCGGCGGCCGCGTGATCGTGCGCCCGCGCGAACAGCGGCAGCAGCCAGGGACCCGCGAGCGCGAGCGCGAGGCCGATTCCGCCCATGACGAGGGCGGCAAGCAGGATCACCCGCGTGCCGAGCCGCATGGCCCAATGCCGGTCGCCCGCCCCGATCGACTGGCCGACGAGCGTGGTCGCGGCGGTGGCGATGCCGATTCCCGGCATGTAGGCAATGGAGGTCAGCACGGACACCATCTGCGTCGCCGCGCCGGCGACGGTGCCATAGCGGACCTCCATCATCTGGAATATGGAGAATCCGAGCACGTCCGCCGCCGGCATCATGCCCATCGGCAGTCCGAGACGCAGATGCTCGCGCACCAGACGGGCCCGCGGACGCCAGCCGACGTGCGACTTGAATGCGCTGCGGAACGGGACGCTGAGAAAGAGCCCGAACGCGATCAGGAAGCCGACCGCCTGCGCGACGTTGCTGGCCCACGCCGAGCCCGCGACTCCCCACCCCAGCCGGAAGATGAACAGATCGTTGAAGACGATGTTGGCGAGCGCCATCGCCACCGTGACGATGAAGCTGACGCGCGGCCGCCCGATACCGTTGAAGAACCCCACCATCGCCCACACCGCGACGCCGAAGGAAGCGCCCGCGATGCGCGGGTACCAGAACGACCGCGCCAGATGCTCGATTGGAGGGCTGAAACCGAAAGGCGCCAGGATCGTCGCGCCCGCGGCGCCGACGGCGACGAAGACCGGCGCGATGGCGAGCGTCAGCCACAGAGCCGTCCAGGCCGCCTGTGCCGCCCGCCGCCCGCGCCGCGCCCCGTGGGCGTGGGCGGCAAGGGTCTGGACGGCCATGCCGGTGCCCCCGAAGAGGAAGACCACCGCGAGGATCAGCCACTGGACCGCGCCCACCGCCGCGAGCGCCGCGGTGGAGATGTGCCCGACGAACCACATGTCGGTGAGGTTGAGGATGATCTGTCCGGCGCTGTTCGCCATCAGCGGCAGGGCGAGCGCCAGCACCGCGCGCATGTCGACATGCGCGCGTCCCGCGGAATCGACCCGCCGTGCCGGCGGGGACACGGCGCTCGAAGTCGGGAAGGGAGCGAGTTCCAATGGGCGGTCCGGGTTGGATGCGGCATTCTCGCACATGCCCCTTTACGGCGAAGCCGAACCGGTGCACCGTACGCGGCCATGGC
This sequence comes from Pseudomonadota bacterium, assembly GCA_021838065.1. GTDB lineage: Bacteria > Pseudomonadota > Gammaproteobacteria > Steroidobacterales > Steroidobacteraceae > 13-2-20CM-66-19. The sequence continues at coordinate 2,816 of JAKCEJ010000280.1, read as the reverse complement.
CGCGCGCAGGAAAACCGCCGCCTCCACCGCCCGACGCTCACGCGGCAAGCTCGCGCCGCGCCGCGAGACGCGCGGGCTGGAGGCGACGCAAGTCGCCATCCCGATCGACAGTCCCGAGGTCGCGGAGCTCGCCGCCCTGGTGCGCACCGCCGGTGGCGCGCCGATCGGCGCCTATCACGAGCCGCTCGGGGGCCGATCGCTCCTGCTCGCCTCACTGCCGCTCGCGGCCGTGCAGCCGACGCCGTTTCAGCGCGATCTCTCCCCGACTCACACCAGGCGCCTGGCGCAGAAGATCGAGGAGACCGCCGCATTCCTCGACCCGCTCATCGTGGTGCGAGGCGAGGACGGAAAGCTCTGGACCCCGAACGGGCGTCACCGGCTCGCGGCCGCGAAGGTGCTCGGCCTGAAGCAGATCACCGCGCTCATCTCTCCCGAGGACGCGCTCGCGTACCGCATCCTCGCTCTCAACACGGAGAAGGCCCACAATCTCCGCGACCGCAGCCTCGAGGTGATCCGCATGGCGCGCAGCCTCGCGAAGCGCCGGAAAGGCGCAACCGAGTCGGCCCTCGCCGCCGAGTTCGAATCCGCCGAGCTGCTCACGCTCGGCGCGGTCTACGAGCGCTCCTCGCGCTTTGCCGGCGGCGCCTACAGCGCGTTCCTCAAGAAAGTGGATCGCTTCAGCGAGCGGCCGCTCGCAACCAGCCTGCGGGAGCGGGAGGACCACGCCTCGCGGCTCCTCGAGATCGATGCGCAGGTGAAGCGCCTCATCGCGGGACTGCAGGCGCGGGGATTCAAGTCACCGTACCTGCGCAACTACGTCGTCGCGCGCATCAATCCCGTACGCTTCCACAAGCCGAAGAAGGGCGACACCCGCCCGCCGATGCCGCTGTCGCAGGCGCTGACACGCATGGCGGCGGCCGCGCGCGCCTTCAAGCTCGAGTCGGTCTCCAACGCGGATCTCGCGTGGGTGGCGGTCGGAGCCGCGGCGCAGGAGTAAGGCAACAGCCCGGTCGGGGGCGGACGGCGCGTCCGGATGGAGCTCGGCAGCGGCGGTTCGGCCGGGACGCGTGTCAGCCGCCGCGCAGCAGGGCGACGATGCCGCTGAAGGAGCGCGCCCGGGCGACGTCGGCCGCCGTGAAGCGATCCCGGTCGCGCAATCCGGTGGCCGCGCCCGCATCCAGCAGTTGACCCACGATGCCGGCCTGGCCGGCGCGGCTCGCGATGATGAGCGGCGTTTCCCCGAGCGCATCGGTCGCATTCACCTGAGCATGCAACGCGAGCAGCTGCCCCACGACCGCCGCTCGCCCCAGGCTCGCGGCGATCATCAGCGGCGTGTCGCCCCTGCGAGTGCGCGCATCGACCTCGGCGCCGCGCGCGGCCAGCCACGCAACCAACTCGGCGTCCCCTGCGCGGCAGGCGGCACCGAGCGGAGTCACTCCTTCCTGATCGGCATGATCGAGCCGCGCGCCGCGCTCGACCAGCAATCGAGCGACGGACGACCGTCCCGCGCGCGCGGCGTACCAGAGCGCCGTGCGGCCGGAGCGATCTTCGACCTCCAGGCCCGCGCCCGCCTGGAGCAGTGCCTGGACGAGATCGGTCTCTCCTCCCTCGGCGAGCTGCATCAGGGCGGTTCTGCCGTCGGCGCTCCGGGCGGCGGTTCGCGCATGGGCCGCGATGAGCAGGCGCACGATCTGCGAGTGACCGGCCTGCGCTGCGAGCAGCAACGGGACCGCCGAGCTCGCGGAGGCTGCGTCGGGCGATACGCCGTGGGCGAGCAGCGTCCGTACCGCATCGTCCTGTCCGGCGCGGACGGCGGCCAGAAGCGCGCCGGAATCCAGCGCGGAGGCGCGAGCCGAGCGCGCTTGCCGTGCCAGCAGCGTCGACAGCGAGTCGACCGCTCCCGATTCGGCCGCGATGGTCAACGGCGAGGCGCCGCCCGCAGTGCGCTCACCGACGCGAGCAGCGCGCCCGAGCACCGCGCGGAGCAAGCCCGGGGAATCCCGGCTCGCCGCCACGGCCACATCGGACCAGCCGGCATAAAGATCCGGGTACGGGCCGGACGCGCGACGCACGACCTCGAGCGAGCGGGCCTCCGGAGCTCGTCCGACCGCCGCGACAGCACCCCGCGCCCGCAGCAGAGCGGCGCACTGCGTGGCGTCCGCCGCGAGCGCGAAATCGAGCGCGGACCATCCTTGCGCATCGCGCACTCCGACATGGGCGCCGGCGGCGAGCAGACGCCGCAGCGCTTCAGGGTTGCGCAGACCCGCCGCGCGCATGAGAGCGGTGTTGCCGGCGCGATCCGCCGCGTCGGGGTGCGCGCCGGCGCGCAGCAGGTCCGCCACCGTCGAGACGCTGCCGGAACCGGCGGCGAGCATCAGTGGGGTGATGCCATAGTGATCGGAGGAGTCCACGCCGGCGCCGCGCCGCAGCAGCAACTCGACCACGTTCGCCCGGCCGGCCGCCGACGCCCAGGCGAGCGCGCCGCGACCGAACGCATCCCGCGACTCGATCGCGGCCCGGTCGGCCAGCGCGGCGACCGCCGCTTCGTCTCCACGCTCTGCCGCCCGCCACAGCGCCTGTGCCTTTGCCGGACTCGAGAGCGCCGCGGTTCCCGCCCGTGCGCCACCGCCCGCTCCGGGCGCCTGCAGCGGCCGGTACCCGAGCTCGCGCGCACGCGCGCGCCAGCGCGCGGCGCCGCGAGCGTCGGGAGGATTCGCGCTCGCGAGCAGCGCGGCCAGAGTAAAGGCCGCGCGCGCGTTGCCCCGGGAGGCGGCCCGCTCGAGCCATTTGCGGGCCTGCACGGGCTGCGCCGGCCC
>JAKCEJ010000022.1 GCA_021838065.1 Pseudomonadota bacterium | reverse complement strand
GATGCGGACGACGGGGACAGCGACCGCACCACCATCATGGCGGTGAGCGTGGCGAGCGGCCAGCAGAAGCGCATCGGCACGCACTCGAGCTACGAATACACCCCGCGGTTCGCGCCGCAGGGGGATGCGCTCGCCTATCTGTACCCGCACGGGCCCGGGCCGGTGAGCGTGATGGATCTGTACGTCGGCTCACCCGCCGGCGCGGCGCGGGACGTCAGTGCCAGTCTCGGCCGCGACTTTGCGGCCGACTTCGCCTGGCTCCCCGGCGGGGAGGCGCTCGTCGGCATTGCCGACGATCACATCGGCAGCCGGCTGTTCCTGCAGCCGCTGAAGGGCGTGGGCCACGCGCTGCCTCTCGGGGATCTGCAGGCGCTCAGCGTGGCCGCCTCATCGCACGGCGCGCTCGCGGTGGTCGCCGACAGCACCACGCGCGCTGCGGAGCTGTACCTGATGCGCACGCCGCAGAGCGCGCCGGTGGCCCTGACGCACTTCAACCGCGGCTTCGATCGCTACGCCTATCCAGTTAGCGTCGAGCTCGAGTGGCATGCGCCCGACGGGCAGATCGACGATGGCATTCTGACCTATCCCAACGGCTACGTGCGGGGCCGGCGCTACCCGCTCGTGGTGTTCAGCCACGGCGGGCCGGAGGCCGCCTCGATCGAGCATTTCGATGCCGATGAGATCGGTCCGCTGCGCCTGCTGTTCGCCGCGCAGGGCTATCTGGTGTTCGAGCCGAACTACCGCGGCAGCGACAACCTTGGCAATGCCCACGAGCACGCCATCTACCGCGATCCGGGCACGGGCCCGGACAGCGACGTGATTTCCGGGATCCGCAAGCTCGAGTCCAGGGGCATCGTCGATACCGCGCGCATCGCGGCGGTGGGGCACTCCTATGGCGGCTACATGACCAGCTGGCTGATCGGCCACCAGCATTTCTGGCGCTGCGCGGTGGTGGCCGACGGGGTGACCGACTGGACCGAGGAATACGAGCTGTCCGGCGCCGGCAACCTCGCCTGGACACGCGATTCGCTCGGCGGCAGCCCCTGGGACAAGCGCTCCGCGGCGCTCTACCGCAGCGGCTCGCCGATCACCTATGCCGGCGACATCACTACCCCGACGCTGATTCTCTCGGGCACGGACGATGTCACGGTGCCGATCACCGAGTCCCTCGCCCTGTACCACGCGCTCGCGAGCCGGCACGTGCCGGTGAAATTCATCGGCATCCCGGGCGCCTATCACATGCCGCAGGACCCGGTGCACCGCGCGCTCTTCTACCGCGCGATGGTGCGATGGGTCACGCATTACCTGGGTGGCTGAGGAGAGCGGATGATGGCAGCTCACCGAGTGGCGAACGAAGACGAGGAGCCGTGGGTGCTGCTGCAGGCGTGCCCGGAGGCGATGGGCGCGCAGGTGCTTGCCGGAAGGCTGCAGGCCGATGGCATTCCGGCTCGCGTCAGCACGTTCTCCCCGATCCCGGGGCTCGAACAGAATGCCGAGGTGTATGTGCCGCGCGGGTGGCTGGCGCGCGCGCGCAAGTGCCTGGATGAGCAGCTGCCGAGCGAGGAGGAGCTGGCCGATCTTGCCGCGCACACTCCGCCGCCGGATGATGGCGCGCCGTGAGTGGCGCGCCTCAAACGCTCGACGGTGTAGCCTCTGGGTCCTGATCCTGATCCGTCCGCAGGCGTCGCGGCAGTGCGAGGAGGGCGGCGGAGAGGAACACCACCACGAGCACCGTGCCATCGAAATAGGACGGCAGGTGCAGCATCCGCCGCGCATCCAGATACAGCACCACGGTGATCAGCCCGCGAGGGGCGACCCAGGTGAGCGGGGCGGCGAGCGTGCGCCCGAGCGGCCGCACCATCAGGAAGCGCGCGCCATAGATGACGACGAGGATGATCGCCGCGGCGACCCAGGCATTCACCGATGCGAAGTCGGCCGGTCTGGTTGAATAGCCGAGCACAAAGAAAAAGAAGCCGCGTACCGCGAAGGTCAGCTCCTGCACGAGCACCTTGAACTCTCCGACGGTCGTCGTGGAGATCTTCTCGGCGAGGCGGGCAAGCCCCGGAATCCGTGCCACCACGGGGGGGTTGTTGAGCATCAGCCCGAACAGCAACACCATGATGAGCGGGGAGAGGTGCAGCAGCTGCCCGGCCGAGTACAGGGCGAACAGCCCGGCGAGCAGCGGGATGTAGCGCACGTGCGCCGTGGCGCGGGTCGAGACCAGCACCAGCGCCAGAGAGCAGGCCACGGCGAGCAGCAGTGAGAGCAGCCCGCCGCCGGCGAGACTGGTGAGGAAGCCGCGCACGGTGGCCTCGGAGTTCACGAGCGCGAAGAAGACGAGCACTCCGAGGATGTCCGAAGCGGAGCTCTCGTAGACGACGAACTCGCGCACGCGCGCCCCGAGGGCGCGGCTCGCCGGTATGGCGACCGAGCTGCTGATCAGCGCAAGCGGCGTCGCGAGCAGCGCCCCTTGCAGGTATGTCAGTCCCAGCAGCCACACCGCGAGGAGCGAGAACACCGTGCCGTAGAATACGAGCGCGAACGCAGCGACCGCGAAGCCCGTGACGGCGAGCTTCAGCCGCTCGCGCTTGAGCTCGATGTCGAGCGCGCCCTCGAGCACGATCAGCACGAACGCGACCGCGCCGGCGGCCGGCACGACGGCGCCTATTCCCTTGACGAGCATGCCGAGGAATCCCAGCGCGGGCCTCGCCGCGAGGCCGAGGGCGATCATGATGATGACCGAGGGCACTCCCGAGGCCCGATCGAGCCGCTCGACCGCGAAGGCGATCAGCAAGAACAGCGAAGCGACGAGGATCGCCACATAAATCATCGAGCCCTCCTGAAGGCCGCGGTGCGGCTGACGCTTCGGATGCCGATTCGGCAGCTCGTCAGTCTAGCAATAGGCCGGCGGCCGCGACAGTCGCCGCGGCGCTCACCGCAGGCATGCGTCTGGTTTGTGGAGCAAGTGGCCGGCTCAGCGGGCAGAAGCGCTCACCGTGCAGCGGGCCGTCCTCGCGGCGTCTGCCTGACACGCGCCTGCCGCTTTCAGGGGCTTGCAGGAGCTCGGCCTATCCGCGATGAGCGGCACTATCGTGCCTTGCGCAGTGCACCGACGCAGTGCGGCGATTCTCCCTCATTTGCGTCGCGCTGCTGCAGACTCCGCGCGGCGGCGACAGGGCAATTTCATTTGTGCTAGATTTTGCGCATTCGCGGCTTGTGGCGGGGAGGATCGCCACCAGGCCGCCAGCAGAACAATCACCGACGCCGCGGGCGCAGGGCATTGCTCGGCCCGCGCGATCGAGCACTCGGTCATGACGATAGGGCCCGGCGCGGATCGGCTCCGCGCCGCTCGCCGGGGGCTCGCCGCTTGCAAGGATATGGGATGAAGACCAAGGTTGCATGTCTCACCGTGCTGGTGGCGTGCTCGGCTTTCGCGATGGCGGCCGCCACTGCCGGGCCGGTGCGGGTATCGCGCCGCGTGCAGCTGCCGAGGCACTCCTGGGCGAAGACCCTGGTGCTGCGCGACGGACAGACGGCCGGAGCGCGCCTGCAAGCGGCGCTGCGTCAGCGCGCGGTGATGATCAAACAGCAGTCCTCCGTGGGTTTCCCCAGCCTGATCAACTGGACGGAGCTCGGCCCGGGCAACGTCGGCGGCCGCCTGAACGCCATCTGGGTCGATCCGAAGAACGCCGCGCATATTCTCGTGGCGTCGGCCTCCGGCGGCCTTTGGGTGAGCAACGATGGCGGCTCGAGCTGGACCGCGGTGAGCGACTTTCCGGGCGTGCTCACCACGAGCTCGATCGTCGAGCTGCCCAACGGCACTCTGCTCGTCGGGACGGGCGACTTCAATACCGCAGCCGGCGACGGCATTCTGGAATCGACCGACGGCGGGTCATCCTGGTCGCCCATGGCCTCGACCGCCCCGACATCGCAGGCGCTCTACTGGTTTTTGGTCAACTCGCTCGCCGTGTCCTCCAATGGCGTCATTCTCGCCGCTACGGGCGAGTCAAATTTCGGGGTTGCCGGCGGCATCGAGCGCAGCAGCGACGGCGGACAGACTTGGACGTCGGTCTGGCCGGTGACAACGGCCGGCAGCACGGGGGGCTCAGGCAGCACAAAACCATACAGCCTGGACGTCGCATTCGACCCCAACAACCCGAACGACGCCGTCGCCGATGACCAGAACGGAGGCGTCATCTTTTCCGTCGACGGCGGTGTGACCTGGGCCGAGGGCGGCGGCCTGCCGGGCACGAGTAAGGCGCGGGTGTCCTTGGCGTTCGATCCCAGTGTCGCAGGCTCCGTGTACGCGCTGGTCGACAACAACGACGGCACCAGCCCGAGCGGGGAGGTGTTTCACTCGAGCGATGATGGGGCGAGCTGGACGCTGCTCGCGGGTACCTCGGCATTCGTCAATCAGGATACCGGCGTGGCGGTCGGCGCGCTGTGCGACGACGTGGCCTCGGGGGCGGTCGAGTGCCAGGGGTGGTACGACAACGTCATCCTCGTCGAGCCGCATGCGAGCGGCACGGCGCCGACCATCCTCGCCGGCGGCATCGACATCTTCGCCTCGACCGACGGCGGCACGAGTTGGACGCAGACCGGATCGTGGATCGGTTCGGATCCGGACTACCTGCATGCCGATCAGCATGCGTTCGCTTATGACCCGAGCACGGGTGCGCTGTATGTCGGCAATGACGGCGGGTTCTACAAGAAGCTGACGGCAAACACCTGGAGCGAGCAGAATCAGGGGCTCGCGGACACGCAGTTCTACAGCGTGACGGGGCATCGCGGCACCACTTCGACGCTGAATGCGGTCGCCGGCGTGCCGGTCACGCCGATCGTCGGCGGCGCGCAGGACAACGGCACGCTGCTTTACGAGGGCTACAGTCCCGGCGCGGCGCCGCAGCCGGATGACTGGGTGCCGATCTTCGGCGGCGACGGCGGAGTGACCCAGGTGGATCCGGCGGACGGCAACGACGTCTATGGCGAATACACGCACATGGAGCTGTTCTTTTCGTCGCAGGGCGGGCCCAGTGCGCAGTATTACTCCGCCTTGCCGACCGACAGCAAGACGAACGCCAACTTCATTGCACCCTTCACGCTGCTGCCGAACGGCGGCGCGCCGGCGACGCAGATGCTCGCCGGCGGCGCCTCGCTGTGGCTCGGCACCCAAATCCAGAATACCTCGCCGACCTGGACGGCGATCAATTCCTCGGCCATGCCGGCGAGCCCGGGCAACGGGAATTACATCAACGCCGTGGCGACGGATCCCGGCAACGCCAATGACGTGTGGGTGGGATTTGACAACGGCGAGGTGTGGAATTCGACCGACGCGCTGGCCGCGACGCCGGCCTGGCAGCAGATGGGCGGCGGTGTGTTGCCGAGCGCCGATCAGGTGTCGAGCATCTGGGTCGTTCCCGGCACGCCGAGTACCGTCTACGTCACCTTCAACGCCTATTCCAGCAGCGGCACGAACCAGGAGGTGTGGGTGTCGACGGACGGCGGGAGCTCCTGGCAGAACGTCGGTGCCGGTCTGCCGGATGCCCCGGTATTCTCACTCGTGACGCATCCGGCCGACCCGCAGGTGTTGTACGTCGGCACGCTGACCGGCGTGTATACCAGCACCGATGGTGGGCAGAGCTGGTTCGCCAGCTCGCTGGGCCCGGCGAACGTGGAAGTGCGCCAGCTCACGTGGTTCGACACGTCGAATCCGGACGATCCGACGCTGCTCGCCACCACGTTCGGACGCGGCGCATGGCTCGGAGCACCGGATTACAACGCGACGCCGACACTGAGCGCGCTCTCCCCGGCGGTCATTCAGGCCCAGTCGCCGTCGACTGCGGTCACGATCACCGGTACGGGCTTCGCGCAGGATGTCACCACGGCGACGCTGGACGGCAATCCCCTTCCCGTGACCTACCAGTCGGCGACGCAGCTGCAGGCGAGCATTCCGCTGTCCGTGCTGCAGGTCGCGAGCACGCACTCGATCGTGCTCACGAACCCGCCGCCGGGCGGGGGAACCTCGAGCGCGGCGACCCTCACGGTGGCCGATCCGGTGCCGGTCATCAGCTCGCTGCAGCCGGACTCGGTGACCACCCGTGCGCCGAATACGACGATCGAAGTCAATGGGCAGGGGTTCGTGACCCGCTCGGTGGTCGAGTGGAACGGCACTCCGTTGCCGACCTCTTACGGGTCGACCTCGCTCCTCTCGGCGATCATTCCGGCCTCGGATCTGCAGAGCGCCACCCGTGCGCAGATCACCGTCGACTCGCCGAGTCCCGGCGGGGGCGTCTCTGCGGCCGCTGCGTTTTCGGTGAGCGCGCCGGGCGGCGGCGGTGCGCTGGGATATGCCACGCTGGCGCTGCTGCTCGGTGCGAATCTGTTCGCCTGGCGTGCCGCCAAAGCGCGGCCGCGAGCTGCGCGCAGGTAAGCGAGCGGGCACGATGGCGGCGCCGATCTGTGAGGTTCCCGTGTTGCGCCGCAGCGGCTGCGCCGGGCAATCCGCTGAAGTGGAATGGCCGCTATGGGCCTGAAGTCGGTGCTTTGGCCATGCGTTTGGCTGGCGATGATCGCGCTGGCGCTCGAATCGTGTGCCGCCTCCTCACCGGCGGCCACCGCCTCGCGGCAGCGACTGCCCGTCAGCGAAGCCGGACCGGCTCTGGCGGTCCGGGTCAGCTCACGGGATCTGGGCGCGGGCCGCGTCAACGTTCTCATCTATCTGCGCGCGTCGGAGATTCTTTCCCGCGTGACCGTCCGGGTTGCCTCACCCGATGCGAGGGCGCAGGTGAGCGGCCAGTGCGACTACGCCCCGCTGCGTCCCGTTGTCGTTTCGGACGGTTCGCAGAGTTCCAGCACCCGCCGCAAGCCGAACCCGTTGCCTGTGGTGCCGTTTTGCAGTTTCGTGGTCTTGGCAGCCCACGCCGGAACGTATCCACTGGATATCGATGTCCGCGGCGCGCAGGGAAGTGATCTGGTTGCGCCCATCCATGTCGTCATTCGGATTCCCTCGGCATAACGCTGACCTCGGCCAGATGCGCGTCAGACACGGACGCGAGAGGCGCTGACCATGAGAAGCGCAGGCCGCGGGGGCTGGCGAGCGGCCCCGAATCGGCACCCAACTCAGCCGCCATCCTGCGCGGCCGCTGCGCAACCGACTCTCCAAACCTCACGGCGGTGCCGATGTGCCACCGCCTGCCGGCGCGCTGAGGGTCTGTTACGCGGATGATACCGAGGTTTCGCGCCGTTCCATGCCTGTCAAAACGCCGAAAGAACGGTCGAAACTTGACAATTTTTAGGACGGGGGCCTATTCTGGATCCACGGCAAGTGCGCGCAGATGCACGGGGACTTGACACAAGCGTTTCTGCGCCAACACGTCTGCCCCAAGACGGATCGTCCTGATAATAACGTTAAATCGCGCATCATCAGGCTGGACGGTAATAACTCGAATGAGGAGGACTGGCATCATGCGATCTTCGCGTTTTCGACGGCATACGCTCACTGCTGCGACAGGCACGGTGGCGGCGTTCCTGGCCCTGGGGGCGGCGCATGCGCAGCAGCAGCGCGTGATCAAGCTGACCGTGAGTCCCACAGGCTACACACAGTACGTGGCCAGTCACGCACAGAAGGGCGCCGTGCACCTGATGCCGGCGAATACGCCGGCCGGCCTTGCAGCGAAGCGCCTCGGCCGCTTCGACATGAACATGGGTGATGGCGGACAGCCTTTCGGGGGCAGTGATGGGAATGCGGATGGCGGCGGCACCCGTTATCCGGGCGACCTGCAGTATCACGGCGGTCACGTCGTGCGCTCCGCGAGGGAGTATCTGATCTACGTGAACATGGCGACCAACAGTAACTGCAACACGGTCGCGACGTGCTGGGGCGATCCTCAGGGCTTCCTGCAGGACCTCGGCAACAGCAACTTCATTCACGTCGTCGATCAGTACGTCGGCGCTCACGATGGCGACCGTTATCGGCCGGCGCGCGAGGCGATCGAGGTGACCTATCCGGCGACCTCCCCGTACACGGGTACGACCGAGTACTCCGATCTGGACATGCAGACGATCGTCTATGCCGTGACGACGGCTCTGGGTCTGCCGAGCGGCTATCACGCCATCTATGACGTCTTCCTGCCGCCCGGACAGGACGAGTGCGCGGGCCCGGGAGTGTGCTACTCGCCCGATGACCCGGCATCGTTCTACTTCTGTGCCTATCACGGCACCTCGGAGCTGCCGGCCGGCCCGACTCTCTATACCGTCGAGCCGTTCCAGGATGTCGGCGGGTGCTCGGTCAGACCGAACACGCCGAACGGCGCGTTCATCGATTCGACCAACAACGTGCTCTCGCACGAGACGATCGAGACCATCACCGACCCGAACGTGGCCGGCGCCTGGCCGACCGGCTGGTGGAACGAATTGGATAACGGCATGTTTGGGCAGGAGATCGGCGACGAGTGCAGCTTCCTGCTGATCACGCCGCCGCCGCCGACGGTGCCCGGACCGAACTCGAGCGTCTACTTCGACCCGAGCAACGTGAACCTCAATGGCAACCCGTATGCCATTCAGCCGGAGTACAGCAACTCGGCGCACGGCTGTGCGACCGGACCCGGTGGCGGGGACGGCTGGGGTAATGGCTAGCGTCGTCTGCCGAGTGTGTTGATTCGAGCTGCAGAGCTCGACGCTGTGACCGCCCGTCACGGCGCACCGTGATCGCCCGCGGCCGGGGTCCGACCCCGGCCGCGGGAGAGTCGAGACGAACGCCTCTGCCCGCACGTGCCGGCAGGGGCGTTTTTCGTTTCCTGCCGCAATGCGCGTGTCGGCTGCCCGCCGCGCATGCGGCGCGCCAGCGGCGCCGGCTTACGATACGGCGCTCGGGCCGGTGGGGCGCCGACGGGACGGTGCGGGCGGCGGGGGGTCTGGGCTGGGGCTGCGCCGCGCCTCAGCGGGCGGGGTTCATGACATGAATACCGGCGCGCTCACTTGCTGAAGGCGAGCCCGAGATCGATGTCCGCGGTGGGCGTCGCGCTGAACTCGAGCAGCGGTGTCGGAACAAAGTGGCACAGGTCCGCAATCAGCGAGTCGGGAAGCAGTTCGATGCGCGCGTTCAGCGCCTTCGCCGCATCGTTGTAGCCCCCGCGGTAGGCGGCGATCGCCCGCTCGTGCGCGCGCATGCGGAAGCGCAGAGCGCGCAGCAGCGTGTCGGTCTGCAACTGCGGATGGCGAGCGGCGATGGGGTAGAGCTCTACCAGAGCGGAGCGCAGCGCGCCTTCCGCTTCGTTCACGGCCGCGATGTCGTGCTGGCTGCGTGCTGCGTGAAGCGCCGTGCGGGCGCGCTCGGCACGCTCGCTGGCCTCGCGCGCGCAGGGGTTGTCCTGCTCGCACAGTTCAAGGAGCCTGGCGATCTCCCCGTCCCGCCGGTCCCACGCGAACTCCAGGCTGGACCAGGCACGTGCCAGGCGCAGGCGGGCCCGCAGCAGGGCCCTGTACAGCGCGCCCGCATAGCCGGCGAGCAGCACCGTCATTGCGGCAAAGACTGAGACGCCGATCATGGGTCAACCCCAGTGGTCCTTGTGTGCGCGTGGCGATGTCGGTGCACTCTTACGACCAATTCCGCCGCGACGCCAGTGTTACGGTGCGGAACTGTGCGCGCGATAGCATTTTCTCGGCCAGCGCAGGCCGGATCAGCCCCGTATGGGGAGTTGCGTCGGCATACCGCGACAGATCTAATGACGCTCCGCGAGCCGCGCGGCGCGTGAGTTCAGGAGTCCCGTCATGAAGCCGTATGTCATCTGCCACATGGTCGCGAGTGTCGATGGGCGTATCCTGCACAGCCGCTGGCGGCCCGAGACCCGCGATGGCGGCGCGCTCTTTGAGCGCCTGCACGAGCGCCTCAAGGGTGATGCCTGGCTGGTCGGCCGGGTGACGGGTCAGGAATTCGCCAAGGGCAGCCCATATGCGGCGCAGGCCGAGCGCACCTACCCGCGTGAGCCCTGGCTTGCGCGGCGCGAGGCGGCCGCGTTCGGCATCGTGCTCGATGCGCAGGGCAAGATTGCCTGGGGCCGGTCTGACATCGGCGGCGATCCCATCGTGGTGGTGCTCGCCAAGGAGGTCGCGGACGCGCACCTGGAGGGACTGCGGCGCGACGGGGTCTCCTATTTCTTCGCCGGTGAGCACACGCTCGATCTGCACGCGGCGCTTGAATTCCTCCATCACGAGCTCGGCATCAAGCGGCTGTTGATCGAGGGGGGCGGTCACGTGAACGGCGCGTTCCTGCGCGCCGGGCTGATCGATGAGATCAGTCTTGCCGTGTGTCCCGCCGTCGATGGCGCACAGGGCGCCCCGAGCGTGTTCGACTCGGGCGCGGCCGAGTCGCAGCGGCGTGCGCCGCTCACCCGGATGCAGCTCTCGAGCTGCGAGGTGCTCGAGGGCGGGGCGGTGTGGCTGCGCTACCGGCTCGAGAATGCCGCAGGTGCTTGATGCGGCGTCTCGGCCGAGAGCGGGAGCGTCAATCGGCGTATAGTGTCGAGGAGAGTTGCCACGGCAGGCGGCGCCCAGAGCATAACCGAGCCTAAAACGCGCCGCGCCGAATGACGGGCACCGTCGAGACTGCCATCCCCGGGGGGAGTTCGAGCCCATGAAGCAGCAGATTGCGGCGCTCAGCCGTATGGTGATGTTGGTGTCTGTCGCCGCGGCGCTCCATGCGGCGCCGGCGCTCGCCAGGGGGCTGTTGCCCGTGCGCGTCGATACCGTGCACGGGCGCATCCTGCTGACGCTGCCGCCCCCGAGCAAGCGCGGCATCTACGGGCGCTATCTCTACGCCACATCCCTGCAGACTGGGCTCGGCTCGGCCGCCATCACGCTCGATCGGGGGCTCGACGGCCGTACGCAGCTGCTCGAGTTCCGCCGCATCGGCACCCACGTTGCGATCGCATTTGAGAACACCCGATTTCGCGCCGCCGGCGGCTCGCCAGCGGTGCGCGCTGGCGTGCGCGAGAGTTTTCCCATCGACGTCGTGTGGATGACGCGCCCCGTCACCATCAAGCCTGACGGCAGCGTCGTTATCGACATCGCCTCGTTTCTGACGCAGGACGTGATGCACCTGGCGAGCCAGCTCGATGCCGGCGGGGGAGCGCCCTTCAAGCTCAATGCGGCCCTGAGTGCACCGATGCTGCGCTCGGTGGAGGATTTCCCGGACAACATTGCATTCTCGACGCTCGAGACGTTCGAGTCACCGAATCCCGGCGCCGCCGTGCGCGGCGTCGCATCCGATGCGCACAAGGTGAGCTTCGTGGTGCACTCCTCGCTCATCAAGCTGCCGCCGCCGGGCTATACGCCTCATCCCTACGACATTCGCGCCGGCGGCGAGCCGATCGGCGTCTACGACTACACCACGCCGCTCGGCCAGAGGGTGTTTCACGAGTACGCCACGCGCTTCCGGCTGCAGAAGATCCACCCCAACCGGGCACGCTCGCGCGTGCGCAAGCCGATCGTGTACTACATCGATCGCGCGGCGCCGCCGCAGATCCGCACGGCGCTGCTGCGCGGGGTGCGCTATTGGGCCAAGGCGTTCAATGCAGCCGGCTTCATCGACGCCTTCCAGGTCAAGCTGCTGCCGAGGGGCGTGAGCCCCAATGACGTGCGCTACAACGTCGTATTCTGGGACGACCGGCTGACGCGCAGCTGGTCTTACGGCCAGCGGATCGTCGATCCGCGCACCGGGGAGATCATCCGCGGGGTTGCGGTGCTCGGCTCGCTGCGCACGCGCCAGGACATCCGGATCTTCCACGCACTGGTGGGCACGAAGCACGACAACACGGGCGGTCCGAACGATCCGGTGCGCGCGACCCTGATGCGCCTCAGCCAGCTCGCCGCCCACGAGGTCGGGCACACCCTGGGCTTCAGTCACAATTTCGCCGCGAGCACCCAGCATCGCGCCTCGGTGATGGACTACCCCGGGCCGCGCATCCTGCTGAAGGACGGCCACATCGACCTGTCCCAGGCCTATGCGATGGGACTCGGCAGCTGGGACATGTTCACGGTGAAGTGGCTCTACAGCGAGCCGCCGCCGGGGGTGAGCCTGGCTCACGACGACAGCGGCCTCGCCGATGCGATGGTCGCCTCGGGCGCGCGCTACATCACCGATATCGATGCGCGCTCGCCGGGCTCACCGACGCCGTGGGCGAGTCTCTGGGACGACGGGCCGGACCCGGTGGCCGCGCTCAGGCACATGATGGCCGTGCGGCGGGTGGCGCTCGATGATTTCGGGACGCGGGTCCTGCTGGCGAACGAGCCGCTCGCCGATCTGCGCCGTGAGTTCGTGCTGGTGTGGCTGCTGCAGCGCTATGAGGCTGTCGCCGCCGCCAAGCTGGTCGGGGGCGTCGATTACAACTATGCGATCAACGGCCATCCGCACCCGCCCGCGAGGCCGGTTGGCGCAAGAGAGCAGAACGCGGCAATTGATGCTCTGCTTGCGACCCTGACCACCCGCGCGCTGACGGTGCCGCCGCGGCTGCTGATGGAGCTGTCCTACGGGATCCACGGCGCCAACAACCCGCAGTTCAACCAGGAAGTGCTGGCGAACGCCGGCGGTGCAGTGTTCGATCCGCTGGTGGCCGCCGATGTCGCAGCTCAGGTGACACTGAATGCGCTGCTGGCGCCATCGCGGCTGACCCGGGTGTACGAGCAGCACATCGCCGATGCTCGGCTGCCCGGGCTGGAGGATCTGCTCGAGCGCCTGCTCGCGGCCACCGTCGACGCCGAGCACAGCGCCGTTGGCCGCCGGATTGCCTATCGGACCCTGATGACGCTGGCGCGCACAGCGCGGGACCGTCGCACCTCGCCGGACGTGGCCGCGCTCATCAGCGACCGGCTGCGCCGCATCGCGGCGCGTTTCGCTGCGGCTCGAGGCGACGCCACCAATGCCGCCTGGCAGCGTAGCATGGCGCAGGTGCTGACACATCCTGCGCTGCTGCGCGCGCAGCTCAAGTACGCCACGCCGCGGATCCCACCGGGGATGCCGTTCTAGCCTGCGCCGGGTTCACGGCCGCGCCGGTCCGGCGATAAATCAGCGCTCTCAGAACACAATGACGCGCTCGGCGGTCAGCGTCTCCGCTGCGAGCTCGTCCATGGAGCTGCGCCGGGCATTGGGAAGCAGCTCGGCATCGGTGAGACCGCGCGCGTCCATGCAACTGCCGCAGAGCAGCACCCGGGCATCGCCCGAGAGCACCCGTGCGAGCATACGGGCGAGATTGTAGTAACCCTCCGGCGGCTTCTGCCCCGAGCGGGCGGCGGTGACCGCGTCGGCCAGCAGGAAGACGGTCAGCGTGACGGCCGGATCACGGTGCTGCAGGGCGATCGCCAGGCGCAATGCGTTGTAGCAGCGCTCCGTGCCGTAGGGCGGATCGTTGAGAATGAAAAGAATTTTCATGGCAGTTCTCCCGCCGCTCGATTCGAGCGCACCGATCCCGGGCAGGAGACAACGCCGGGCGCGCGCGGAACATATGCACAATCCGCAACTGCGCCGCGACGCCCGCGGATGATTGTGTCGCGTGATCGCCACGAACCGCCGCTCTCGATCGGACCGCGCTATCCTTGCAAGGGGTGGAGGCATGCCAATCGCTCATCGGCGCGCGTGGCTTGCGGCGGGAGTCGTGTGGGTCTGCATCAGCGGCGGTCAGGCAAGCGCCGGCCCCGCCCGAAGGTGAAGGTGGCGACCTGTGAACGGGGATTCAGATCCGTTGGACAGCGTAATGCGGGTCCGTCAGGCTTTTGAGGACCAGGCGCGCTTCTGCGATCAGCTCGGCTCGCCGTTCACGGCGCTGCTGTGCCGCGTGCTGGCCGATGGGCTCGACGGCTCGAGCGATGTCGAGCGATACATTCTGGAGTGGCCCGGCGATCCCAGCCCGTTCGCGGACTCGGTGGCGCTGCGCGTCGCCGGCGCATTGCACTGCCTGGTCCGCGCGGGGCGGGCCGGCGCGCTCGCGCCGCTCTATCCCCCGCACCCGATGCCGAATGCGCCAGCGCTGCTCGAGGCGGTGCGCCGCTTGCTTGCCGAGGAAAGCCTCTTCGTGCGCGATTTCCTTGGGTTTGCGCCGCAGACCAACGAGGTGGGCCGTTCAGCCGCGCTCATCGCGGGCTGGCTCGAGATTGCCGCGCGCACGGGGCTGCCGCTGAGCCTGTTTGAGATCGGCGCGAGCGCGGGGCTCAACCTCATCGCCGACCGGTATGCCTATCGGTTCGGCGATGTGCCGTGGGCGCCCGAGAAAGAGTCCCACGGCGGGCCGGGGCAGTCATGCTCGGGTCTCACGCTGAGCTGCGGCTGGAAAGGCCGCAGCCCCGCCCTGCATGCGGCGCTCAGGGTGCGCTCACGCCGCGGCTGTGATCGTCATCCGCTGCATCTGGCGGATGCCGCGCAGCGTGAGCGGTTGATGGCCTATGTCTGGGCGGATCAGCGCGAACGTCTCGAGCGGCTCGATGCGGCCATTCGTGCCATGCGGGCAGACCCGGTGAGTGTCGAGACGTCCGACGCAGCCGACTGGATCGAGGCCGTTCTCTCCCCGCACACAGAGCCGGGTGTTGCCCGCGTCGTTTTTCACAGTGTCGTGTGGAGTTACCTCGACCCCCGTACGCAGGAGCGCATCGCAGAGCATCTGGAGCGGATCGGCGGCGCATCATCGGCCGACCGTCCGCTTGCGTGGCTTCGGCTCGAGCTCGCGGGCAAGGATGAGCCGGCGGCGCTGCGGCTGACGATGTGGCCGGGCGGCAGGCAGGAGCGGTTGGCGCGTGCGCATCCGCACGGCACGTGGATCCGCTGGCAGGATGAGTGAGGCGGTGAGTCAATCCCACTTTGCGCCGCGAAGCGAAGTTGAACGAGAGTCGCGGAACTGGATGAGGCAGGCGTGCGAGCCGGAGGTTAAGAGGTGATGCAGGCGACCGCCATTCTGATCAGCGGACCGCAGATCGCGGCATACGGGTTCCCGGGAGGGCACCCGTTCGGGCCCGACCGTCACGATGCCTTTCTGCGCGAGCTCGAGCGCTCGGAGTGCTGGCCGCGGCTCGAGCGGCATGCGGCACGGGCTGCGACGCGCGAAGAGCTTGAGAGCTTCCACACGCCAACGTACATCGAGCGGGTGATGGCGGCCTCGCGCACCGGGCATGGATTCCTCGATGCCGGCGATACGCCGGCCTTCCCTGGAGTGTACGAGGCGGCGGCGAATGTCGTCGGCGGCACGCTGGAAGCGCTCGCTCGCATCGTGGCGGGCCCGATCCGGCGTGCCTTCGTCCCGATCGCGGGGTTGCACCATGCCGGGCGTGATCATGCAGCCGGCTTTTGCGTGTTCAACGATTGCGGCGTCGCCATTGAAATCGCGCGGCGGCGCTACCACTTGCAGCGCGTGGCCTATGTGGACATCGACGCGCATCACGGCGACGGGGTGTTCTACAGCTTCGAGGATGATCCGGATGTCGCCGACGCCGACGTGCACGAAGACGGCCACACCCTGTATCCGGGCACGGGCGATCGCAGCGAGACGGGCCGCGGCCGCGCGGTGGGCACCAAGCTGAATCTGCCGATGCCGGCCGGCGCCGGGGACGCGCAGTTCATGAGCGCCTTCGCGCAGGTCGAGTCCTACCTCGATGCGCACCGGCCCGAGCTGATCCTGCTGCAGTGCGGAGCGGATTCGCTGGCGGGCGACCCGATCACGCACCTGCAGTACACGGAAGCCGCCCACGCGCACGCGGCGCAGCGCCTGCGGGTGCTTGCAGACAAGCACTGCCAAGGTCGTCTGCTTGCGATGGGTGGCGGGGGCTACAACCGGCGCAACCTCGCACGCGCCTGGACGCGAGTGGTCGAGGCCCTGACGTGAGAAGCGGTGCAGCGCGATGCCCCCGTCTGCGCCCGCTGCGGCGGGCAGGCCATTGCGGCGCAGTCGATTCGGCGCTGTAACGCCTGCACCCTGGGGCTGACCGGGGTCGTTGGGATCGGCCAACCCGCTCCCAGGGTGTTGCGGCCACAGCGGCCCCGCCGGTGGTGCAATGTGCGCGACGAGTTCAGTGAGATAGCGCCATGTATGCCTCGAGGAAGCGCTCTCGTGCGGTTGCGGTCGTTCTCGTGGCCGCGGTCCACCTCGGGTTGATCTATCTTCTCACGCGCTCCCTCGCCCCGAACGTTAATTCAAGCTATCGCTTCGCCGCGCCGCCCCTGCGCATCAGCTTGATCGTGCAGCGACGGTTGCCGCTGCTGGCGAAGCCCGAGCGGCTGCCCACGAAACCGAAGCTCGTCAGGATCTAGGTCGCGCTGCTGCAGCCGGCTCCCGCGCTCCACCTGCGCATACCGCCCGAACCGGTGCCGAGCGCAGGACCCGCCCGAGACGCGACCGGCTCACCCGTGCGGCAAGGGCGGATCGGGCAGGTGGGCGCACCGCCGGCACTCACCATTGCTCACTATGTCGCGCCGGTCTATCCGCGCGTGCGGCCCGGCGCTGGAGGTTCGTGCCCCAGACCAGCATGCGCGCAAATCGGCGCGCGCACAGCGCGGCTGCGCGAGGTCCGCGCACCGATCCGAGCCGGCGAGGCGCTGCTCAAGGACGCGCACGCGCGCGAGTCCGCCCTGTTCGGTGTGCTGCGCGCACCGGGGCGCGCAGGCAAGGACGCGATCGAGTTCCTCAACCGCTGAGCTCGATCTTCCAGGATACCGATGCATCGGCACTGAGAGAGGAGCGAACGCTGCAATATTTGGTGACCGAGAGCTCGACCGCCCGCGTGGCTTTCTCAATCGTTGTGCCGGGCGCCGTGATGGTGAAATGCAGAATGGCCGAAAACAGTCGGCGTGGAGTCGAATCAACGCGATTTGACTCAACGGTGATATTGAGCGCGCGAACCGGCGTGCGCTGCTTCTCAAGAATGGAGATGACGTCTACCGCGGCGCACGTGGCGATCGCTGCGAGCAGTGCATCAAACGGACTCGGCGCAGTCCGTCCATCGCCGGCAATGCGTAACTTGGGTCCTTGCCGCCGTCCGGCTTCGAAGGTCTGTCCGCTGAGCCACTGCACCTCAATCGGTGGATGAGCGATGGTGCTTGGGGGGGAATTGCTCATATGCGTCTCCGATGAAAGCGTTGAATGTTAGGCAGACTGTGGTTGACGAACTTCTGGATGGCCGTTTCGGAGCGCATGGCGGGGGACA
>JAKCEJ010000279.1 GCA_021838065.1 Pseudomonadota bacterium | reverse complement strand
ACCGCCGAGGCCGCGCGCGCCCTAGTGGACGCTGGCGCCGATGCCGTCAAGGTAGGCATCGGCCCGGGCTCGATCTGCACCACGCGCATCGTTGCCGGGGTCGGCGTGCCGCAGATCTCCGCGGTGGCCAACGTCGCCGAGGCGCTGCGCGACACCGACGTGCCCCTGATTTCAGACGGCGGCATCCGTTTCTCGGGCGACATCGCCAAGGCGCTCGTCGCGGGCGCGCACGCGGTCATGATCGGAAGCCTCTTCGCCGGCACCGAGGAGTCCCCCGGGGAGGTCGAGCTCTACCAGGGCGCTTCCTACAAGTCCTACCGCGGCATGGGCTCGCTTGGGGCGATGGCCGAGCGCTTCGGCTCGGCGGATCGCTACTTCCAGGACGCGGCCACCGAGCTCGAGAAGCTCGTGCCGGAGGGCGTGGAGGGACGCGTGCCCTACAAGGGCAGCGTGGTCACCATCCTGCAGCAGCTGGCCGGCGGACTGCGCGCGGCTATGGGCTACACCGGCAGCCACGACATCACGGAAATGCGCACCCGGCCGGTATTCGTGCGCGTCACCAGCGCGGGCATCCGCGAGAGCCACGTGCACGATGTCGCGATCACCAAGGAGGCGCCCAATTACCGCGCGTCCTGATCCGCAGGAGCGCTCCGCGCCCGCTGACCGCCGAGCAGATTCAGCCCGAATGAACAGCCCTACTGCGGCCCACGCCGCCGCGCCGCACGCGGACATCCACGCCGACCGCGTGCTCATTCTCGACTTCGGCGCGCAATACACCCAGCTCATCGCACGCCGCGTCCGCGAGCTCGGCGTGTACTGCGAGATCCATCCCTGGGACGTCACCGACGAGGAGGTCCGCGCATTCAAGCCGCGCGGCATCATCCTCTCGGGTGGTCCCGAATCAGTCACCGCGGCCAATGCGCCCCGGGCGCCCTCGGCAGTCTTCAGCCTCGGCGTGCCGGTGCTCGGCATCTGCTACGGGATGCAGACCATGGCCCAGCAGCTTGGCGGGCGGGTCATCGGCTCGACGGAGCGGGAATTCGGCTATGCCGAGGTGACGCTCACCGCCCCGTGCCGGCTGCTCGAGGGCATCGAGGACCGGCGTGACGGCAGCGGCCGCCCCGTGCTCGATGTGTGGATGAGCCACGGCGACCGGGTAGACGCGCTGCCGGAGGGATTCAGCGGCTTCGCGGCCACCGGCGCGATCCCCATCGCGGCCATGTGCGACGAGCAGCGCCGCTTCTACGGCGTGCAGTTTCACCCCGAAGTGACGCATACGACCCAGGGCGCGCGGCTTCTCGAGCGCTTCGTGCGCGAGATCTGCGGTTGCGCGGCGCTGTGGAGCACCGGCAACATCATCGAAGATGCGATCGAACGGGTGCGCGCGCAGGTCGGCGCGGGCGGGGTGCTGCTCGGCCTCTCCGGCGGCGTCGACTCCTCGGTGGTCGCGGCGCTGCTGCATCGGGCCATTGGCGATCAACTGGTGTGCGTGTTCGTCGATCACGGCCTGCTGCGCCTCGGCGAGGGCAATCAGGTAATGGCCACGTTCGCCGAACATCTCGGCGTGCGCGTCATCCGCGTGGACGCCGAGCAGCGTTTTCTCGCCGCGCTCGCGGGCGTCACGGACCCGGAGGCCAAGCGCAAGATCATCGGCCGGACCTTCGTCGAGGTGTTCGACGAGCAGGCGCGCAGGCTCACCGGCGTCGCCTTCCTCGCCCAGGGCACGATCTACCCGGATGTGATTGAATCGGCCGGCGCGCGCACGGGCAAGGCGCACGTCATCAAGTCGCACCACAACGTCGGCGGGCTGCCCGAGAAGATGCACCTGCAGCTGCTCGAGCCGCTGCGCGAGCTGTTCAAGGACGAGGTCCGCCGCCTCGGCGTCGAGCTCGGCCTGCCGCGCGCGATGGTCTACCGGCACCCTTTCCCTGGCCCCGGACTCGGCGTGCGCATTCTCGGGGAGGTCCGCAAGGATTACGCCGACCTGCTGCGCCAAGCGGATGCGATCTTCATCGAGGAGCTGCGCCGCCACGAGCTGTACGACCGCACCAGCCAGGCGTTCGCGGTGTTTCTGCCGGTGCGCTCGGTGGGTGTCATGGGCGACGGACGCCGCTACGACTACGTCGTGGCGCTGCGCGCGGTTGAAACCGTGGATTTCATGACTGCGCACTGGGCCCGGCTGCCCTACGAATTCCTCGACCTGGTCTCGCGCAGGATCGTCAATGAGGTGTCGGGCATCTCCCGCGTGGTCTATGACATCAGCGGCAAGCCGCCGGCGACCATCGAGTGGGAGTGATACAGCCCATGGCCCTGCGCGGCTGAGGGCGGCAGCGTCTCGGCGGCGCCATCAGGGCCGGCATTGATCATCGCGCGGCCCGAGAGTCGATGCCGGGCACCGCAGTCGCGTGCGCCACGATGCCGAGGCATGGGCGCTCCCGAAGCGCGCGGTTGGCGCGGCGTGAGTCTCGAGACTGACCAAGAGACGACGATGAATATCGCAAGAGCATGGATTCGCCCGGCGAGCCTGGTTGCGGCATTGGGGGCCATCAGCCTGCTCGGCGGCACTGCGGCGGCGCGAACCGCTCCGCGCGACCGCGGATATGCCCGGCATTTCGGCTATATCACCATGAAGGACGGGGTCCAGCTCGCCTATGTCGCCTATCTGCCTCGGGCGAAGCGCATGCAATCATCACGGTCCCAGCGGGATCGACATCCATTGCCGAGACGGCCAGGCCGCTCACCTTCCCCTGAGTGTCGGACCGGGTAGGAGTGAACGTCCGCCACTGACATGACTGGAGGCCCTCATGCATACGAAACTCATCGTTCCCATCCTGATTGCGGCGATCGTGGTCTGGCGGATCTACGTGCGCATGCGCCGCACGTTCGGACGCCAGAGCGTGCAGCCGCGGCGCATGACGATCCGGATCACGGTGCTCGCGCTCATCGGCGTGCTGCTGCTGCTCGCCGCGAAGCTCGACGTGTGGACCCTGGGCGGGGTGCTGGCCGGCGGGGCTTGCGGGGCGCTGCTTGCCCTGCTTGGCCTGCGCCACACTCAATTTGAGAGCACCCCCGAAGGCCGCTTCTATACGCCGCACACGTACATCGGCCTGACGGTCACGGTGTTGTTTTTCGCGCGGCTCGCCTACGACATCGCGCTGCTGTCGCACGGCATCCCGACGGCTTCCGCCGGGCCGGGCAACCCCTACGCGGCCGAGGAAAACAATCCGCTGACGCTGGCAGTGTCGGGCGCCTTCATCGGCTACTATCTGGCCTATTACACCGGTGTGTTGCGCAAGAGCCGGCAGCCTGACCGCGAGGCTCCTGTGATCCAGTCGACGCCGCAATGAGCGCGCCGGGCGTCACGCCGTTGCGCCACGGCTATGCGCCCGGATCCCCGGCAGCGAATTGCCTCACGCCGGATCACGCACTGCGACCCGACCGCGCGCGGTTGCGCACCAGCGTCCACGCGGCGGCGGAGAACACCAATGCATTGGCGACCACCACGGGGGCAGCCGCGATCCATGCGCCATAGACGATCCACAGCGCAGCGCCGATCATCTGCAGGCCCCGCAGCAGGCCCGGTCTGGAAAAGAAATACGACGCCACGAACACCGCGGTCGCGGTCCAGCCCAGAAGCTCCGTGACGGGGTGCGCCAGCGGCATCAGGCGGCCGCCGGGGGTACCGGCGCCTCGCGCAGCAGCACTCGGTCGGTGCGCTCCCGCTCCCAGTCCTCGAGGCGCAAGCCGTTCACCTCGAGCAGCCGGCGGATTTCGGCGGTGCGCAGACCCAGCACCTGGTCGAGCACCGGCACCAGCACGCTGCAGGCGTTGTCGCTCAGCACCGTGCACCGTGCGATGCGCGCGAGCTGACGGTTCTCCGAGACCGCAATGGTGAAGCCGTCGCCGTTGTTGACGTGCAGCATGACGTGCACGTCGGAGCTCCCGTCGCCGACGTAGATGACCCGGTCCGCATGGATGTCGTGCGTGCGGCTGAGCTCGTCGATCACCGCGACTTTGCCGTAACCGGCG
>JAKCEJ010000278.1 GCA_021838065.1 Pseudomonadota bacterium | reverse complement strand
ACCCGCTTCGCGGCGGCGTGCCGCGAGGCGGGGCTCATCTTCGTCGGACCGCCGCCCGAGGCCATCGAGGCGATGGGCTCGAAGAGCCTCGCCAAGGCGCGCGTGCGCGCGGCGGGCATCCCGGTGTTGCCGGGCTACGAGGGCGCGCGTCAGGATCTTCAGTATCTCGAGGCGCGCGCGCTCGAGGCGGGGCTGCCGCTCATCGTCAAGCCGGCCGCCGGCGGCGGCGGCAAGGGCATGTACGTGGTGCGCGCCCGGGAAGAGCTGCGCGGGGCTCTCGGGGCGGCGCGCCGCCTCGCCGAGAGCAGCTTCGGGGACGGCACGCTGCTGATCGAGCGCTTCGTGCCCGAGCCGCGCCACATCGAGGTGCAGGTGTTCGCCGATGCGCACGGCGGGTGCATTCACCTCGGTGACCGGGACTGCTCGGTGCAGCGGCGCCACCAGAAGCTCATCGAGGAGGCGCCGGCGCCGGGCCTGGCGGACGGGCTGCGCGAGCGGCTGCGCGCAGCGGCGGTCGAGGTCGCGCGCGGCATCGGCTACCGCGGCGCCGGCACGGTGGAGTTCCTCTTCGACGGCAGCGAGTTCTATTTCCTCGAGATGAACACTCGCCTGCAGGTCGAGCACACCGTCACCGAGGCGCTGACCGGGCTCGACCTCGTCGAGTGGCAGCTGCGCGTGGCGGCCGGGGAGCCGCTGCCGCTCACGCAGCAGCAGGTGCGCTTCAGCGGACACGCCATCGAGGCGCGAGTGTGTGCGGAGGATCCGTGGCGCCAGTTCCTGCCGAGCGCCGGCCGGCTTGTGCTTGCCGAGTGGCCGCAGGGCGAGGGCGTGCGGGTCGATGCCGGGTTCCAGAGCGGCGATATGGTGCCGGCTGTGTACGACTCGCTGCTCGCCAAGGTGATCGCCTGGGCCCCCGAGAGAGCGCAGGCGGCGGGGGTGCTCTCGGGCGCGCTCGAGCACGCTCATCTTGCCGGCGTGCGCACCAATGAGCGCTGGCTCAGCCGCATTCTGCGCTCGAGCGTGTTTCTCGAGGCTCGCCACAGCGTGGCGCTGCTCGAGGAACGGGGCGCCGAGTTCAGCTCGCCCGAGGCGCTGCCCGATGCGATGCTGGCGCTGGCTGCGCTCACGCTATTCGAGCCGGGGCGCACCGCCAATCCCTGGTCGGCCGGCGACGGCTTCTCGCCGAGCCTGCCCGGCGCCCTCGCGGTGACGCTGCGCGCCGGCGGGGGCGCCTGGCGGATCACCCTTGCCTGCGAAGGCGGCGGACCGCGCGCGGCGCTGATCGAGGAGCTCGAAGCGGACGCACCCAAAGCGAACGGCGAGGGGCGCCGCCTCGCGCTGAGTGAGACGCACTGCTCGGCCGAGACGGTCGAGGCACGGATCGGGACGCTGCGCGAGCGCGCTCGGTTTCTGCGCCAGGACGGCAGCGTGCACGTATGGCTCGGCGCGGCGCATCAGGAGTTCGAGATCGACGATCCGCGCGAGCGCTCGTTCGCCGCGCTCCACGCCACCGGCGGGCTCACGACACCCCTGCCCGGTGTGGTCGCGGCGGTGAATGTCGAGATCGGGCAGGCGGTGAGCCGCGGCGAGACGCTGATGGTCATCGAGGCGATGAAGATGGAGCACGGCATCAGCGCGCCGTTCGCCGGGCGCGTCACGCATATTCATTTCGCGCTCGGCGAGCGCGTGCCGGAGGGCAGCGAGCTGCTGACGCTGTCGCCGGCCGGCGACGCCGCCAGTTAGGTTCAAGTTGGGTTCAGTTTCCCGGGACGAGAATCGGCTTCGTCCGTCAGGGGAACTTCAGCTCATGAACAAGTCGTTTCTGATCGGCGCAACCACGGGCGGCGCGCTCGCGGCGGTCGTCGGCGCCGGCGCGATGGTCAGCCACAAACTGATACATCCGGCCCCGCGCTATGCCGAGGTCGTGCAGGTGGTGCCGCTGACGCGCACCGTGGTGAGTCCACGGCGGGTGTGCCGGGATGCGACTGTCGAGCGCACCCGACCGGCGGGCGATACCCACCAGGTCATCGGCAGCATCGCCGGGGCGCTCCTCGGCGGGCTGCTCGGCCATCAGGTCGGCGACGGCAGCGGACGCGCTCTGGCGACGGTGGCCGGGGCGACCGCCGGCGGCTACGCCGGCAATCGGATCGAGGCGCGCATGCAGCGCGGGGACACCTACACCACCACCGTGCGCCGCTGCGCCACTGTCTACGACCGCACCGTGCGCTCGGAGGGCTACCGGGTCCGCTACCGCCTCGGCGGCAAGACCGGCACCGTGCGCATGGACCATGACCCGGGTCAGCGCATCCCGGTGCGCAACGGCCACCTCGTGCTCAGCGCCGCGCAGCCCGGCTGAGCGGACGCCGCCCGGAGACGAACGGGGAGTCGCGGTCGAAGAACCGCCACGGCCGGTTGGCCCACTCGCCGGCATAGTCGACACCGATCCGCGCGCTGCGCCCGATGCGCACGGCCCGTGCGCTGCGCGCAGGCTCGATCCACAGCTGCCTTGCGCACAGGTCCACCCCGTTCGAACGCCGGTCGATGCCCATCGCCCGACATAACAGCCCCGGCCCTGAGGCGCGCGCGCTCAATCCGGCGACCGGCTCGAGGGCGCGCAGCAGCACCGCGTGTGGGACGCCTTCGGCGGCGGTGACGACGTTCAGGCAGTGCCACATCCCGTAGATGAGATAGACATAGGCGTGCCCCGGCGGGCCGAACATGACTTCGGTGCGCGGCGTGCGCCCGCGCGAGGAGTGCGCCGCCCGGTCCTCGGGTCCTTGGTATGCCTCGGTCTCGACGATGCGTCCGATGCGCAGCGTGCCGTCGAGGCGGTGCACCAGGTGCATGCCGATCAGCCCACGCGCCACCGTGAGGGCGTCCTGCACGTAGAAACCACGATCGAGCCGGGAGGAGGGGCGCATCGCGCCGCATGTTACAATGACCGGGCCGTGCCGCAGGGCCGGGACGCACTCGGAATCCACTCTCCATGCCTCTCACTTCATTGCACTGCAGGGCAACCCTGGCAGCAGGACTGCTTGTGGCGTTCGCGCTCATGCTCGGCTCGAGCGCCCACGCGGCGGTGTATCGGCTGCCGGCGGACGGCGCGCTCATCGGCCACGACCGCATCATTCACTCCAAGGCGTCGGATACCCTGCTCGGCATCGCCCGCCGCTACAGCGTGGGCTACTGGGAGATCCAGGCGGCCAATCCGCACGTGGACCTGTGGCTGCCGGGGCAGGGGACGCGGGTGGTGATTCCGGGGCGCTTCATCATCCCGCCGGTGGCGCATGCCGGTATCGTGGTCAACCTCCCCGCGCACCGCCTGTTTTATTTCCCGCGCCCCGGCCGGCACGATGCGCCGGTCGTGATCACCTATCCGGTGAGCCCCGGGGAGAAGGGCTGGGACACGCCGGTCGGGGTGACGCGCATCGTGCGCAAGGTGCCGCATCCGGTGTGGATCCCGACGCCCTCGATCCTGCGGGCGCACGCCAAGGCGGGCGAGCCGATTGCGCGCGTGTGGCCCGCCGGGCCCAACAACCCCATGGGCGAGTGGGCGCTTGAGACCTCGATGAGCGGCGGGGAGATCTACATCCACGGCACCAACAACCCGATGGCGATCGGGATGGCCGTCACCCACGGGTGCGTGCGGCTCTACCCGGAGGACATCGCCGCGCTCTTTCCGGTCGTGCCGGTCGGCACTTCCGTCACCATCGTCAACGACCCCGTTCTCGCGACGCTTCAGGACGGGCGGCTGTACCTGTCGATCCACCCCCCGCTGCACAGCCAGGACGTGCCGGCCAAGCCCGAGTATGCGGTGATTTCCCGCGTCATCAAACAGGCTGTCGGCAGCGCGAACGTGGCAGTCGATTGGGCGCGCGTGCGCCGCATGGCACAGCGGGCCACCGGAATGCCGGAGCTGATCGGCATCGAGGCCGGTGCGTCGGCTCCCGCCCCGGCGCCTCACCAGCACGCTGGGGTGTGAGCGCGGCCTAAGAAGCCTCGCTGTCGAGGACCATGCGCACGAGCTGGGCGAAGGACGAGTCGCCCAGCTGCTCCATC
>JAKCEJ010000021.1 GCA_021838065.1 Pseudomonadota bacterium | reverse complement strand
GCAGCGTGTACGGGCCAATGCGCAGCATCAATGCGTTCCGTGCGCGCACACGACCGAGGCGCCTTCGCGCAGGCAGGCGTCTATCTCGAATCCGATGGCCTGCGGCCCGGGATTGACGAATGTCACGGTCGCATCGACGCGCCCGCCCGGCGGCAGCATCGCGGAAGCCACCGGCGCCGGCGAGAGGTAACCATGAGGCGGCACGTCTCGCGCGGCGATGGTCCGTCCATAACGGTCCTGCAGCGTCACGCGCAGCAGCGGCAGAGGCAGCGGCCAGCGCCCGCGATTGGCGATGCTGGCCTGCACGGTGATCCGGCGAGGAGTGCTGCCGCTCACCGTGGCCCCGAGCTGGCGCGCCTCGTACCCGCGCACGTTCCATCGCGGCACGACGGGAATGCCGAGCACGCCATAAAAGGTGCGCACCGTGGGCCCGATCGACGGCAGGGTGGCGAGCGTTCCGCGATACTGATTGATGAGCTGGCCGGCGAGCAGCAAGACGAGCAGCAGGGCGCCGAGAAACCATCCGCGCGAGCGCCGCTCGCGTGCCGGCTCGAGCTCGAAATCCGCCGGTGGAGTCAACGAGTCGTCGGCGGGCTGCGGCTCGCTGCCCAGCCGCGGCTCCAGTGAGGGGCCGGGCGCGGTGTGCGCATGGACCTCCAGGCCCGGCTCGGGGAGCGGCTTAGGGGCTGGCGCGGGAGCGTGGCCTGTCGGCGCCTCTTGCACATCCACGTCCGGCTCTCGATCCGCGGGCGCCGCATCCGGCCCCACCCAGTCCTCGTCCGGCGTCTCGACCTGCGGCTCACGGTGCCGCGCGAGCGGCTGGTGTTCGGTCGCCGCGTCGCGCGGTGGCGGTACCTGAGGTGACGGCGCGGACGGCGGGGGCGCTGAGACAGGCGCTGGCGCGGTCTCCTGCGGGGCGGTCTCGGACAGCGATTCCAGCGCATTGAAGACGCTGCGGCAGCGGCCGCAGCGCACGTGTCCCTGCGCGGCGCGCAGGTCGGCTGTCGTCACGACCAGCATCAGGCCGCATTTGGGGCAGGCGGTGTACATTCAGGTAGGCGATGCCGGCGCGGGCGCCGCAGTGCGTCGGCCGCTGAGCGCGATCCAGCCCTCTCGCGATGCGATCGGGCCCAGTTCAAACCATGGCGCGTACGCTGCGGTCACTTCGGGCGCATCTGCCTCGAGCAGCCCCGAGAGCAGGATCGCGCCGGACGGCTCGACCAGCGCCGCGAAGCGCGGCGCGAGCGCCACGAGCGGTCCGCACAAAATATTGGCGGTCAGCAGCGCTGCGGGAGCGGCCAGCGCTTCGGCCGAGGCGCACGGCCGGATGCGCGAGGAGAGTCCGTTCGCCTCGGCGTTGTCGCGCGTGGCGAGCAGGGCCTGAGGATCGATGTCGAAGCACTGCACGCGGCGCGCCCCGAGCCGAGCCGCCGCCAGCGCCAGGATGCCCGAGCCGCAGCCGTAGTCGATCACTTCGTCTGCGAGCGGCGGGTGCGCGTCCAGCCATTCGAGGCACAGCGCGGTGGTCGGGTGGGTCCCGGTGCCGAAGGCGAGGCCCGGGTCGAGCCGCACCACTGCGGCTTCGGGGTCCTCGACCTGCGCGTGATGCGGGCAGATCCACAGGCGCCTGCCGAAGCGCATGGCATGAAAGTCGCGCAGCCACTCCCGCTCCCAGGCCCGATCGGCCAGGCGGTGTACCTCGAGCTGCCCGGGCGCGACGCCGAGCGCGGCGCTGAGCGCCCGGACGGTGGCGGCCGGGGGCGTGCCGGGCGCGAACAGCGCCTGTAGGCGCGTCGAGCTCCAGAGGCGGAACTCGCCCGGCGCCGGCTCGAGCACGGGCTCATCGCGCGCGTCGGCGAACGTGATGGCGCTCGCGCCGCAGGCCAGGCAGGCCTGCTCGGCGCTATCGGCCGCCAGGGTCCCGAGATCGAAGCTGATTTGCAGGAACTCGCTCATGTCCGATGCGCGAGCGGGCTGGCCTCACGCCCCCCGGTCGCTCGCTCGCGGCGGGGCGCTCATTTCAGGCCCAGCCGCCGCTCGAGATAGTGGATGTCGGTGCCGCCCTTCTGGAAGGTTGCATGATTGCAGATCTCCTGGTGCAGCGGAACGTTCGTCTTGATGCCCTCGATCACCATCTCGGCGAGCGCATTGCGCATGCGCGCGATCGCCGCCTCGCGCGTCTCGCCGTGGGTGATCAGCTTGCCGATGAGCGAGTCATAATTCGGCGGCACGTTGTAGCCGGAGTACACGTGACTGTCGACCCGCACGCCGGGGCCGCCCGGGGCGTGCCACAGGCGGATCGGCCCGGGCGAGGGCATGAATGTCTTGGGATCCTCGGCGTTGATGCGGCACTCGATGGCATGTCCGCGGATCTGGATGTCGTTCTGCACGTAGGGCAGGCGCTCCCCGGCGGCGATCAGGAGCTGAGCCTTCACCAGGTCGATGCCGGTGATGAGCTCGGTCACCGGATGCTCGACCTGGATGCGGGTGTTCATCTCGATGAAGTAGAACTCCCCGTCCTGGTAGAGAAACTCCAGCGTCCCGGCGCTGCGGTAACCCACCGCCAGGCACGCCTCGACGCACTGCTCGCCCATCGTGCGCCGCTGCTTGGGCGTGATGCCGGGGGCGGGCGCCTCTTCCAGCACCTTCTGGTGCCGCCGCTGCATGGAGCAGTCGCGCTCGCCGAGGTGAATGACGTTGCCGTGATGATCGGCGAGCACCTGGAACTCGATGTGCCGCGGCCGCTCCAGGAATTTCTCCATGTAGACCTGGTCGTTGCCGAAGGCCGCCTGTGCCTCGCTGCGCGTGACGCCGATGGAATTGAGCAGCGAGGCGTCGCTGTGCACCACGCGCATCCCGCGGCCGCCGCCGCCGCCGGATGCCTTGATGATGACCGGGTAGCCGATGTCGCGCGCGAAGCGGAAGTTCTCGTCCGGATCATCTCCGAGGGGACCGTCCGACCCCGGCACGCACGGCACGCCGTACCCCTTCATGACCCGGATCGCCGAGACCTTATCGCCCATGGTGCGGATGGTCTCGGGCTTCGGTCCGACGAACACGAAACCGCTGTTCTCCACGCGCTCGGCGAAGTCGGCGTTCTCGGAGAGGAACCCGTAGCCCGGATGGATCGCCACCGCGTCGGTCACCTCGGCGGCGCTGATGATCGCCGGCATGTTCAGGTAGCTCGCCGCAGAGGGCGGCGGGCCGATGCACACCGACTCATCGGCGAGCAGCACGTGCTTGAGGCTGTAATCGGCGGTCGAATGCACCGCGACGGTCTTGATTCCGATCTCGCGGCAGGCCCTGAGGATGCGCAGCGCGATTTCACCGCGATTGGCGATGAGAACCTTTTCCAACATGGCGAGGCCCGCCTATTCGATCACGAACAGCGGTTGGCCGTACTCGACCGGGTCCCCGTTGCGCGCCATGATCGAGGTGATGCGGCCCGAGCGGTCCGCTTCGATCTGATTCATCATCTTCATCGCCTCAATGATGCACAGCACCTGCCCGACTTTGATCTCATCGCCGATCTCCACGAACGACTTCGCCCCCGGGGTCGGTCCGGCGTAGAAGGTCCCGACCATCGGCGCGGTGATCACGTGCTCGTTGGGCCGCGGCTTGGCGACGCTCTCGGCGGCCGGCGCGGCGGGCACTTCGGCGGGCACCACCGCGGGGGCCATCTGCGGCAGGGCATGGACCATCATCGCGTTGCCGGTCGGCATGCGGCTGATGCGCACCGCTTCCTCGCCTTCCTTGATCTCGATTTCAGCGATGCCGGACTCCTCCAGCAACTCGATCAATTTCTTGATTTTACGAATGTCCATGTGGGAAAGCCCCCTTGGGTCATCGGACGGTGTGCAACGGATTGCCTCGGGGATCACCCGGCGCGCGGCGTGCGGGCGAGATGCTGCGCGGCGGCGCGCACGCCCATCTCATATCCCAGGGCGCCGAAGCCTGCGATCACCCCGAGGGCGATGTCGGAGAAATAGGACCGCTGACGGAACGGCTCGCGCGCATGCGGGTTGGACAGGTGGATCTCGATCAGCGGCAGCCGGACCGCCAGCACCGCATCGCGCAGCGCCACGCTGGTGTGAGTGAAGGCTCCCGGGTTGAACAGGAGGCACTGGATGCCCTCGGCGGGTGCCTGGTGGATGCGCTCGATCAGCTCGTGCTCGGCGTTGCTCTGGAAACACACGAGCTCGCAGCCCGTCTCGCGCGCGCAGGCGGCGGCGCGCTGCTCGATCGCTTCCAGCGTGTCTGTCCCGTAGAGGTCCGGCTCGCGCGTGCCGAGCAGGTTCAGGTTCGGGCCGTTGAGCAGCAACAGGCGTGTCATACGGGATGCGGCGGGGGGCGTCTGCGCAGGGTACGGGCGGGCAATTTACCCTAATTCCACCAAAGCGGGTGGAATTTGTCGCGAACTGCAGTGATCCGGTCGGAACCGGTCAACCGGCGGTGGTTTGGGCCCGGTGCAGCGCGAGCCGGCGAATGCCGGCAGTGATCTGGCGGCGCGCGGTGGCGAGGTCGATCTGCCCCCGATCCAGAGCGCCGATCCGATCCAGGATCAGCCGCGCCTGGGCGGCGCGCAGGCGGCCGATCTTGAAAGTGACGATCCGTCCGTGCGCATCGACGAACACCGAGAACGGAAAGACCGCCACCATCCCCAGCGCCCGGATGGCCCGCATTCCCGGGCGGAGCCCGATCAGCAAAGGATAGCGGATTCCGGCGCGCTGCGCGTAGCGCAGCACGGCGGGCCGCGTGTTGACCGCCACGCCGATGACCTCGACGCCCTGCGGTCTCGAGCGGCTCAGCCGCTTGAGCAGCGGGATTTCCGCGCGGCAGGGCGAGCACCACGGTGCCCAGAAATTCACCAGCAGCGGGTGGCCCCGCCAGTCGGAGAGGCGGCGCAGCGTGCCGCGGCGGCCCCGGAAGGCAATGCTGGGCAGGGTGTCGGGAATGGGGCGCCGGGCTGCGGACGGCCCGGGTGCGGCGGGCGCAGTGCGGGCCGCCGCGGCTACCAGGTTTGCCGGGGGCCGCTGCCGCGCGCTGCCCAGCGTGAACCCGAGGACCGCAGCGGCGAGGATCAGCGCCGTGGCGAGCACGCCGCGGGCGAGCTTGCGGGCCGGTCTCATGCGGACGGTCGCGCGGCGAAGGCGGCCCGCAGACGGCGCAGGAATGCCGCCGTATCCAGGTAGCCCACGACGCGTTGGCGGCGCTGTTCACGGCCGTGGTGATCGTAGAACGCGATGGTCGGCGGGCCGTAGATGCCGAAGTATTTCAACAGAGCCTGGTCGGCTGCGTCGTTGGACGTGACATCGGCACGCAGCAGCACCGTATGCGCGAGCGCCCGGCGCACGGCCGGATCGGTGAACGTCGTCGCCTCCATCTCCTTGCACGAAGTGCACCAATCCGCATAGAAATCGACCATTACGGTCTCATGCCGCGCGGCAGCACGGCGCACGTCACGCTGCAGGCCTGCGACCGAGTGCAGCGCCGTGAACTGCAGCGTCGGTGCGCCGCCCGTCAATTGCAGCGGCGCGAACGGGTTCGTCCCGCCGAGCGCGGCGCCGGTGACCAGCACCAGTGCGTACGCCACGGCCAGGGCGCCCGCCGCCCGCGTCGGCCAGCGGCCGTGGCGCAGGCGGTGCGCCTCCGATGCCAGGGCCCACGCGGCCGCGAGCACCGGCAGCGCCCACAGCGCGAGCGTCACTCGCCCGGAGGCGAGCCGCGCCAGCATCCACACGGCAACCGCCAGCATCATCGCGCCGAAGAGCTTTTTGACCAGATCCATCCACGGGCCGGCCTTGGGCAGCAGCCGGCCGGCGGATGCCCCGACGGCCAGCAGCGGGGTGCCCATGCCGATGCTCAGCGCGAACAGCGCGGCGCCGCCGCGGGCCATCTGGCCCGACTGGCCGATGACGGCCAGGGCACCGACCAGAGCCGGCGCGACGCAGGTCGTGATGATCAGGGCCGAGAGCGCGCCCATGGCGGCCACACCGCCGAGGGTTCCGGCCGCGCGCCGGCTGCTGATCTCGGCGAGCCGCGTCTGCAGGGCCGCCGGTATCTGCAGCGCGAACAGCCCCAGCATCGCCAGCCCCATCACCGCGAGCAGCGCCGCGAAGGCGCCGAGGATCCACGGCTGCTGGAACGCGGCCTGGATCTCACCGCCGGCGGCGGCGGCGGCGATCCCCGCGAGCGTGTAGGTGAATGCCATCCCGAGGACGTATGCGCCGGCGAGCCGCAGCGAACGGCCGGTGCTCCGGGTGCGGCCGCCGGCGATGAGGGCCGAGAGAATGGGAACCATCGGCAGGCAGCACGGCGTGAAGGCGAGCGCGAGGCCCGCCAGATAGAACGCGCCGAGCATCACGAGGAGATTCCCCGAGCGCACCAGCCCGGCGAAACGGGTCTGACTCGGCACCGCAGCGTCACGGGCCGCCGGTGCGGCGGCATGCAGCGCCGGAGCGGCGGCGGCAGTTCCCGCGCCCGGCGGCAGCCCGACAGTGACCGTCTTGGTGATGGGCGGATAGCACAGGCCCGCATCGGCGCAGCCCTGGTAGGTGACCGCGAGCGACGCATCACGCGGCGCCCCGGCGGTGCCGCGCAGGACCGCGAGTTCACCCGTGACGGCATTGCGGTAAATCTGTTCGCGCCCGAAGTAGGGATCGACTTTGACGATTCCGGCTGGCAACGTGAGCGCCCCGATCGCCGTGCCGGAGAGCGCCTTGACGTGGATTCGGCTGCGGTAGAGATAGAAGCCGGGACGGATGGTCCAGGAGAGCCGGATGCGGTGCGCGCCGGGCTCGGCCTTGAAATGAAACACCTCGTCCGGCGGGGGGAACTTGCTGCCGCCGATCTGCTCGGCGCCGAGGGCGGCGAGGACGGCGGGCGAGATCGTCGGGGGAGCCGTCTGCGCCGCCCGCGCCACCGCGGCGAGGCATGGCAGCAGCACCAGTGCGGCCAGCGCCGCGCGCCCCCGGAACGCGCTTGAGCTTAATCTTGACAGTGCAGTCACGGCGCTGCCTCGGCGCTCAGCCAGGACAGGTACGCGGCCGATCCGGCCGCGACGGGCAGGGCGATGATTTCTGGCACGTCGTAAGGATGCAGCGATTTGAGGCGCATTTCGAGATCCGCGAAGCGGCTGCCCAGGGTTTTGATGACGAGCAGCACCTCGGGTTCATCCTCGATGCGGCCCTGCCAGCGATAGGTGGAGCGCACCGGCTGGCGGCTCACACAGGCGGCGAGCCGCGACTCCAGCAGCTCGCCGGCGATGCGCGCGGCGCTCGCCTCGTCCGGACAGGTGGTCAGGACCACGATGTATTCACTCATGGTTTCGCGCATCGCACCAAAAACTCATTCTAATGCGGGCAGCCCGCCCGCGGACTCCGGGTTGTCCGCAGCGCGGGCCCGCTCCGCAGTGGGGCAAAAAAAATACGGCTCCAGGGTTGAAAATCTGCGTCGGCTACCTAATCATTAGCAGCCACGCGAGTAGAGTGCTAATAGCTCACCCGTGAATTTAACTTAACCCATTGTATTCTGAAGGAGCGTTCACCATGAAGATTCGTCCTCTTCATGATCGCGTCATCGTCAAGCGCCTGGAAGAGGAGCGTACCTCCCCGGGCGGCATCGTCATTCCCGATACCGCGGCTGAGAAGCCCATTCAGGGAAAAGTCGTCGCGGTCGGAAACGGTAAGATTCTTGAAAACGGCCAAGTCCGCGGCCTCGATGTGAAGGTCGGCGACAAGGTCCTGTTCGGCAAGTACAGCGGGACGGAAGTGAAGGTCGAGGGAGAGGAACTCCTCGTGATGCGGGAAGAAGACCTCATGGCCGTGATCGAGAGCAAGTAAGCGAGGAGCACAGACAATGGCAGCCAAAGAAGTCCGGTTCAGTGATGACGCCCGCCAGCGCATGTTCAAGGGCGTCAACATCCTGGCCAACGCCGTCAAGGCGACGCTCGGCCCCAAGGGCCGCAATGCCGTGCTCGAGAAGAGCTTCGGCGCCCCCACCATCACCAAGGACGGTGTGTCGGTCGCGAAAGAGATCGAACTGAAGGACAAGTTCGAGAACATGGGCGCGCAGATGGTCAAGGAAGTCGCCTCCAACACCTCCGATGAGGCCGGCGACGGCACCACCACCGCGACGGTGCTCGCCCAGGCGATCATCCGCGAGGGCCTGAAGGCCGTCTCCTCGGGCCGCAACCCGATGGACGTCAAGCGCGGTGTCGACAAGGGTGTCCTCGCTGCGGTGGAGGAGCTGAAGAAGCTCGCCAAGCCCTGCAAGGATTCCAGGGCGATCGCGCAGGTCGGCACGATTTCCGCCAACTCCGACGAATCGATCGGCAAGACGATCGCGGATGCGATGGAGAAGGTCGGCAAGGAAGGCGTGATCACGGTTGAGGAAGGCTCGGGTCTCGAGAACGAGCTCGAGGTGGTCGAGGGCATGCAGTTCGACCGCGGCTACCTCTCGCCGTACTTCATCAACAGCCAGCAGAACCAGACGACCGAGCTCGAAAAGCCGTACATCCTGCTGGTGGACAAGAAAATCTCCAACATCCGCGAGCTGCTGCCGCTGCTCGAGGGCATCGCCAAGGCAGGCCGGCCGCTGCTGGTCGTGGCCGAGGACGTCGAGGGCGAGGCGCTCGCCACGCTCGTGGTGAACAACATCCGCGGCATCCTCAAAGTGGCCGCCGTCAAGGCGCCGGGCTTCGGCGATCGCCGCAAGGCCATGCTGCAGGATATCGCCATCCTGACCGGCGGTACGGTGATCTCCGATGAGGTCGGGCTGTCGCTCGAGAAGGCGACGCTGAACGATCTTGGCGAGGCCAAGAAGATCATCGTCGAAAAGGAGAACACCACGGTCATCGACGGCGCCGGCAAGCAGGCCGACATCAAGGCCCGCATCGAGTCGATCCGCCAGCAGATCGAGGAGGCGACCTCCGACTACGACAAGGAGAAGTTGCAGGAGCGTGTCGCGAAGCTCTCCGGCGGCGTCGCTGTCATCAAGGTCGGCGCGGCCACCGAGATCGAGATGAAGGAGAAGAAGGCACGCGTCGAGGACGCGCTGCACGCGACCCGCGCGGCCGTCGAGGAAGGCGTGGTGCCGGGCGGCGGTGTCGCCCTGATCCGCGTGCAGAAGGCCGTCGAGAAGGTCGAGGGCGCCAACGAGGATCAGCAGGTGGGCGTGCGCATTCTCTCGCGCGCCATCGAGGAGCCGCTGCGTCAGATCGTCGACAATGCCGGCGAGGATGCCGCCGTCGTGTTGAATCGCGTCAAGGAAGGCAAGGGCGCGTTCGGTTACAACGCCGCCACGGGCACGTATGGCGACATGATCGAGCTCGGCATTCTCGACCCTGCCAAGGTGACCCGTCTGGCGCTGCAGAACTCCGCTTCGGTGGCGGGCCTGCTGCTGACCACGGAGGTCATGGTGGCCGAGGCTCCGAAGGACGAGGAACACAGCCATGGCATGCCGCCGGGCGGCATGGGCGGAATGGATATGTAAGGACCCCTCTAAAGAGGTATCGATTCCAGGGGACGGAATCGCTATCATGACAACATCGGTTAGGGATTGTGCCCGACCCCAAAGCGGGGACAATCCTGAAAGACGCGGATCAAGACCCCCCTATTCCGCGCAATCCTCGAAGCCCCGCAATTTGCGGGGCTTCTTTTTTGTGTCTGCTCGGCGATACATTTTGTTGCCGCCCTGCGCCCCGCAGGCTGTTGCACTGTTGCCTTCATCCAACGCCAGCCGGCCGGTGCACCTTGCATTTCAGGGTGGCTTCGGGCTGTATGGGACGTCATGACGTCCGCGCTCGATGTCTGCATGCAGCGTCACCTGGACGCTCTGGAGGCGGCCGCGCCGGGTCTGCGGGAAACCCTGGCGCCGGCGACCGCAGAGGCGTTGCCCCGAGTGTTTGCGGCGAGCGACTTCGTCGCCGAGGCCTGCATCCGCGATCCGCAACTGCTGCCCGACCTCGCGGCGCATTTCGGGCTCGAGCGGCCGCTCGAGCCCGGCGAGGCCGCGCGCCGGGCCCCGCCGGCGGCGGACACCGAGGCGCAGATGCTCACGGCGCTGCGCCGCTGGCGCAGGCGTGAGCTGGTCCGTATCGCGTGGCGCGCGCTGGCGGGTTGGGCCGACATCGAGGAGAGCCTGCGGGAGTCTTCCGATTTCGCCGATGCGGCGGTTGCCGTGTGCGCCGAGTACGCGCGAGGGCAGCTGACCGAGCGGTTCGGCGAGCCGCGCGGCCCGGACGGGCAGGCGCAGCCGCTGGTGGTGGTGGCCATGGGCAAGCTCGGCGGGCGCGAGCTGAACTTCTCCTCCGACGTCGATCTGGTGCTGCTGTTTCCCGAGCACGGTGAGACCGACGGCCCGCGCCCGATCAGCAACGAGGAGTTCTTCACCCGGCTCGGCCAGGGGACGATCCGGCTGTTGGAGTCGCCCACGCACGAGGGCATCGTGCTGCGCGTGGATATGCGCCTGCGGCCCTTCGGCGACAGCGGGCCACTCGTGACCAGCTTCGCCGCGCTGGAGGATTATCTGCCGCTGCACGGACGCGACTGGGAGCGCTACGCGTACGTCAAGGCGCGCGCGGTCAGCGGCGCTGCGCGCTTCGCGGACATCCAGGCCGCATCGCTGCGCCCGTTTGTCTACCGCCGGTATCTCGATTACGGCGTGTTCGAGAGTCTGCGCGAGATGAAGGCGCTCATCGAGCGCGAGGTGGTGCGGCGCGAGCTGGCCGGGCACATCAAGCTCGGCCCGGGCGGCATCCGCGAGATCGAGTTCATCGCGCAGACCTTCCAGCTCGTTCGCGGCGGGCGTGACCCGCGGCTGCAGACCACCTCGCTGCTCGCCGCGCTTGCGCTCCTTGCCGAGGTCCGGATCCTGCCCGCGGCGCAGGTCAGGGAACTGATCGAGGCGTACCGCTACCTGCGCCGTCTGGAGAACGCGCTGCAGATGCTCGGCGACCGCCAGACCCATCAGCTGCCTGAAGAGGCGCTGCCCCGCGAGCGCATCGCCCTGGCGATGGGCGAGACGGACTGGCCGGCACTGCTGCGCACGCTGGACCGCCATCGCGCCCGCGTGGCCGGTCACTTCAACCGCCTGATGTTAGGCGCCGCCGCCGGTCCCCGTTCCGGCGTGCGGATCGATCTCGGCCGAGCCTGGGACGACTCGGCCGAGACGGCCTCGCTCACCGAATCGCTCGCCGAGGCCGGGTTCGTCTCTGCGGCCGAGACGGCCCGGCAACTGCTCGAGCTGCGCGCCTCGACGCTGGTGCGCAAGCTCGACGAGGCCGGCCGGCGGCGCCTGCAGGCCCTGCTGCCGCCGCTCTTGGCCGACATCGCCGCCGCGGCTGCCGGCGCCGAGCAACAGCGGGCGGTGCTCAAGCGCATCCTTGCGATCCTCGAGGCCATGGGCAAGCGCTCGGCGTACTTTGCGCTGCTCAGCGAGAGCCCCGCGGTGCGGGTGCGGCTGGTGGAGATCTGCCGGCGGGGCGAATTCCTGGCGCGCCAGATCGCCGCCTATCCGCTGCTGCTCGATGAGTTCATCGATGAGCGCGCCTTCGAGACGCTGCCCGGGCGCGAAGCGCTCGAGCGCGAGCTCGATGCCGCCCTGCAGCGGGTCGAGCCCGACGATCCGGAGCGTCAGGTCGAGGCGCTGTGCCACTTTCAGCGCGCGGCGGTGTTCCGGGTGGCGGTGGCGGACCTCTCGGGCCGGCTGGCGGTGATGCGCGTCAGCGACCGGCTCACCGAAATCGCCGAAATCATCCTCGATCGGGCCATCGAGCTCGGCTGGCGGCAGATCACGGCGCAATTCGGCGTGCCGTCCTGCGGCGAGGAGCGCCGCCCGGTGCGCGTATGCGCGATCGCCTACGGCAAGCTCGGCGGCATGGAGCTCGGCTACGGGTCGGATCTCGATCTGGTGTTCGTGCACGACTCGCGCGGCGAGCGGCAGGAGACCGTCGGCGCCCGCTCGATCGACAATCAGCTTTTTTTCGTCCGTCTGGTGCAGCGGGTGGTCCATCTGCTCACCATGCACTCGGCGGCAGGCCGGCTCTACGAGGTCGATGTGCGGCTGCGCCCGAGCGGCAAGGGCGGGCTGCTGGTGACACAAATCGATGCCTTCGCCGAGTACCAGCGCCGTGAGGCGTGGACTTGGGAGCATCAGGCGCTGCTGCATGCGCGCGCTGTGGCCGGCTCGCGCGAATTGTGCGCCGAATTCGAGCGCATCCGGCTCGAGGTGCTGCGCTTCAGCGTGCGCCGGGAGCAGCTTCGAGAGGACGTGCGCGCGATGCGCGAGCGGATGCGCCGCGAGCGTCCCCGCGGCGAGGCGGGCTGGATGGATCTGAAGAACGATGCCGGTGGCATCGCGGACATCGAGTTCCTGGCCCAGTACTGGGCACTGAAGTGGGCGCGCGAGTACCCGCCGGTGGCGATGTACGCCGACACCATCCGGCAGCTCGAGTCCGTCGCCTCGGCGAATCTGGTGCCCCAGTCGAGCGTCGATACGCTCACCGGCGCGTATCGCGCCTACCGGGCCTGCCGGCACCATCTGGCGCTCGCCGGCGCCGGCGAGGAGCGTGCGCCGGCCGCCGAATTCGCCGCCGAGCGGGCCGCGGTCAGCGCCATCTGGTCGGACACCTTCGGGCCGGGAGTCTAGGGGCAAGATGCCGCGCGGGGCCGGTATAATGCACGCTCAACCGACGGTGCCCGCAAGGAATTGACATGGCCGCAGCCGCGCAGCCCCTGATTCAGCCGAACGCACAGCATCAGTACCAGGTGGGGCAGGAAGACCTGCCGCTGTCCTGTCCGATGCCGCAGATGCAGCTGTGGAATTCCCATCCGCGGGTGTATCTGCCGATCGAGCAGAGCGGCTGGGCCAAATGCCCCTACTGCGGCGCCGAGTACACCCTGCGGCGCTGAGGCGGCTCAGCGCTGCGCGGCGCCGAGCATTGGCGTGATCAGCGCCAGCAGCCGCTCGAGCGCGCCGCGATTGGCGCTCACCACGGCGCGCCCCTGCGCCCCGGCGCGCGCGCGCTCACCGGGCTCGCGCAGCCAGCCGGTCATGCACTCGGCCAGTTCCCCCTCGTCGCGCACCTGCCGTGCCGCGCCGCACTCGAGCAGCAGCCGCGCCACGTCCTGCGCGTTGAACTGATGCGGACCGGTGGCGATCGGCCGCCCGAGCGCCGCCGGCTCGAGCAGGTTGTGCCCGCCGACCGGCACGAGA
Source organism: Pseudomonadota bacterium (assembly GCA_021838065.1). Classification (GTDB taxonomy): domain Bacteria; phylum Pseudomonadota; class Gammaproteobacteria; order Steroidobacterales; family Steroidobacteraceae; genus 13-2-20CM-66-19. Next base: position 4,140 of record JAKCEJ010000021.1, on the reverse strand, counting down.
CTGCCGCCCACAAAGGCCGCATCGGCCGCCGCGTAGAAATCCAACAGTTCCCCGAGCGTATCGAGCAGCACCACCGCGGCTTCCGCGGCGGCTGCGGGCTCGGGCGAGCGGGAATGGCGCACGTAAGCCATGCCCTGAGCGGCGAGCAGCGAGGCGACCCCCTCGAAGCGTTGCGGATGACGCGGGGCGAGCACCAGGAGTGCGCCCGGCAGCGCAGCGCGCACCTGGCGGTGGGCGGCGATCACGGCGGCTTCCTCACCCTCGTGAGTGCTGCCAGCGACCCACAGAGCGCGCGCCGGCGCATAGTGCTCACGCAGCCGGGCGCCGCGCACGCCGATGTCCGGCGGCAGGGCGCAATCGAATTTCAGATTCCCGATAACGTGCGTGCGCGCGGGCTCGGCGCCGATGGCGCGGAAGCGCTCGGCGTCCTGCGCGGTCTGCGCAGCCACCACCGCCTCGAGCAGCGTATCGTGCAGGAGTGCTGCGAAGCGGCGATAGCGGCCCGCCGAGCGGCCTGAGAGACGTGCGCTCGCGATGAGCAGCGGCGTGCCGCGCAGCCGGCACTGGCGGTAGAGCGTCGGCCACAGCTCCGTTTCCAGGATGATCGCGATCCGGGGCCGCGCGCGCTCGAGGAAGCGGCGCACCGAGCCCGGCAAGTCATAGGGCAGATAGCGCACCGTGACGTCGGGGCCGAGTGCGGCGGCGCGCGCCGCTCCGGTCGGCGTGAACGCGGTCACCAGGATCGGCAGACTCGGCCAGCGCGCGCGCAGCGCCGTCACCAGCGCCGCCGCCGGCTGCATCTCACCGACCGAGGCCGCATGGATCCACAGCGGCGCCCCCGCGATCGGCGCTCCGAATCCGAAGCGCTGCGAGAGCGGCGGGGCGCGCGGATCGCGCGCCGCTCGAGCCCGGATCCACAGCATCGCCGCGTGCAGCGGCGCGGCCACATACACGGCGAGCAGATAGAGCGGGCGCACTAGGGCGCCCGCGCTGGCGGCTGCGAGCGGTAGCCATCGAGCAGCGCGTGCCAGTCCGCTTCGGTGAAGCGCTCGGGCGCCAGCGCGTAGGTCACTTTCTCCAGCGAGCGGCGCAGCCGCACCAGGTTGCCGTCGCGCCACAGGCCATCGGGACGCAGCTGGCAGCGATCGAAATCCACCAGATACACCGCCTCATCGCCGAGCAGCACATTGTGCGCGTTGAGATCGGCGTGACAGACGCCCAGATCGTGAAAGCGCCGGATGCATCGTCCGACCGAAATCCACGTGAGCAGCGGCAGCTCCGCCTCCTGCAGGGCCGAGGTGAGCGACGCCGTGCCAGCGAGCCGTTCGGTGATGATGTCGCCGCGGTAGAAGCCCCCATGGCGCAGATAGCGGGCGGCGATCGGCGCCGGCACCGGCAAGCCTGCCCGGTGCAGACGGTGCGTGAGCACCCACTCGGCGAACGGCCGCGTGCGCTCCTCGGCGCGCCAGAGGTAGCGGTCGCCGTAGACCCGTGCGGCGAGTCCGCCCCGCCGGTAGTGCCGCAGGGCCAGCTCGCGATCCCCGGCCTGCACGAACTGCGTGGTGCCGCGGCCGCGCGCCGTGCCGAGGAGCCGGCCCCGCGCGGCCCAGAATTGCGGCTCGAACCACTCCGGCTGGCAATTGCGGGCGAGGGCGGCGTTGTATAGCATGGCGCCGCCCGCGATGGGCGCGTGCTTCACCAGAGGCCCGAGCGGCCAGTTCGCGCTCACCGGTTCGCGCTCCTTAATTCAACACCCGCGATGTTGCCGCCAGACCGACCACCGCGTTCCCTGTGCATCCTCAGACTCTCGGCGCTCGGCGACGCCTGCCATGTCGTGCCGATCGTGCGCACGCTGCAGCGGGCCTGGCCCGAAACGCAATTGACCTGGATCATCGGTAAGGCGGAAGCGCGGTTGCTCGGGCTCATCGAGGGGGTGGAGTTTATCACCGTCGACAAGCGAGCCGGGCTCGCCTCGGCGCGCGAAGTGCGCGCGCGGCTTGCCGGGCGCCGGTTCGATGTGCTGCTGCACATGCAGCTCGCGCTGCGCGCCAGCCTGATCTCGCGCCTCGTGCCCGCCTCGCTGCGGCTGGGATTCGACCGCGCCCGGGCGCGCGAGCTGCAGTGGCTGTTCACCAATGCGCGCATCGCCGCACGCACCCGCGAGCACGTGCTCGACAGCTTCTTCGGCTTCACGGACGCCCTTGGCATCGCCGGGCGCACGCTGCGCTGGGACGTCCCCCTGTCCCCCGAGGCACGCGAGTACGCCGAGCGGCTCATCCCCGACGCGCGCGCAACTCTGGTCATCAGTCCGTGCTCGAGCCATGCGCTGCGCAACTGGCGGCCCGAGCGATACGCGGCGGTCGCCGAGCATGCCGTGCGCCGCCACGACATGCGCGTCATTCTCGCCGGCGGTCCCGCAGCGGCGGAGCGCGAGATGGGCGCGCTCATCGAGCGCGCCGCGCGCGTCCCGCTCGTCAATCAGATCGGGCGCGACACGCTGCCGCAGCTTCTGGCGCTGCTCGAGCGCGCCACGGTGCTGCTGAGCCCGGACTCGGGCCCGGCGCACATGGCGACCATGGTCTCGACCCCGGTGATCGGCCTGTATGCGGCCACCAATCCCGAGCGCAGCGGCCCGTACCTCTCGCGCCGCTGGTGCGTGAACGCCTACGCTGAAGCCGCGCGGCGCTTCCGCGGCTGCGAGCCCGATCGGTTGCCGTGGAGCGCCAAGATCGAGCAGCTGGGCGTGATGGACCTGATCGGGGTGGATCAGGTGACCGCGAAGCTCGATGAATTGTTACCATCGCGCCGATGAACGACATCCTGGTGCCGATCTCCCCGGGCGAGCTGCTCGACAAGATTACGATCCTGAGGATCAAGGCCGCGCGCATCACGGATACGGCCAAGCTCGCCAACGTGCGCCTCGAGCTTCAGCTGCTCGAGCGTACCTGGCGGGATGCCTGCGGCGCGGCGGACCTCACGGCCGATGAGCGCGCGCTGCAGTCGGTGAACGAGCGCCTCTGGGACATCGAGGACCGCATCCGCGACAAGGAGGCTGAGCGCCGCTTCGATCAGGAGTTCATCGAGCTCGCCCGCTCGGTGTACATCGCCAACGACGAGCGCGCGGCGGTCAAGAAGCGCATCAACCGCGCGCTCGGATCACGGCTCATCGAGGAGAAATCCTACCAGCCGTACCGCTGAGGCGCGCCGCGCCGAGGCAGCCGCGCTCAGTCCTTCGGCGAAGACGGGGTCATGCCCTCCGGGGTCAATGCGCCCTCGCTCGAGACGCGCACCACGGTGGTGAGCCACTCGTTGATGGTCGCGACCTCGGCCGGGCTGAGGGTGCCCGCCGCGTACTGCAGCTGAATGATGCTGTTGATGTAGCGGTAACGGCTGGTGGCGTAATTGGTCTGGGCCGCCACCAGGGCGCTCAAGGCGTTCAGCACATCGACCTCGGTCTGGGTGCCGACCTTGTAGCCGGCTTCCGTGGCCTTGTAGGCCGTCTGGCTCGAGGTGAGCGCCTGGCGCAGCGCGCGCACGTTGGCGATGCCGGTGATCACCCCCAGGTAGGCGTCGCGGGCCTGCTGGATGGTTGAGCGCGAGGCCTGCTCCACGGCATCCTGAGCGGCCATCGCCTGGTACTGGGTCTGGTGGATGCGCGCGAGGTCGCCGCCGCCGCTGAAGAGGGGCAGCGAGAACTCGATGCCGATCTGCCGGTCGTTGGTGGTGGCGCCGAGACCGTGGAAGAGCTGCCCGAAGATCGTCTCGCTGGTGCCATTGTCGCTGTAGGAGCGGCTGGCGAGGAGGCTGACGGTGGGGATGTCGCTGCCGAAGGCGGCGCGCACGTTGTACTCGGCGACGCTCTGGGCGAGGCGGCTTGCGATGAGGGCGAGGTTCTGCTTCAGCGAGGTCTGCACCCAGGCGTCCTGGCTCGCCGGTTGGGGCATGGCGAGCGGCAGGCTGTCCCCGGGCTCGCTCAAGGCGCGGTACTGGGTGCCGGTGATCACCGCGAGCTGATCGAGCGCGTTGGCGAGGGTCTGCTTGGCGGTGATGACCGCCGCGGCGGCGGTGTCGCGCGCGGCGCGGGCCTGCTCCACATCCGTAATCGCGATGAGGCCGACCTTGAAGCGTTCCTTCGCCTGC
>JAKCEJ010000277.1 GCA_021838065.1 Pseudomonadota bacterium | reverse complement strand
CGAAGAGGCCTCACCTCCCTATGCCGAAGGCGCCACGGGGCGTGCTTGGACGCGCGCGACCCCGTCGGCTCTGAGCCATCTGCGCAGCGTCCGCGCAACACACCTGACATGACATCGTGCGCGGACGCGTAGCAGCGTTTCAGACGGCTTTCGACAGTCCATCCAACCATGGGGTCGGTTCGCAGTCATGCAAAGACTTGCGGTGAGCCTCAAGGCTCCTACCGTCGGAAGGACGGGACGTTAAGCGCGTGGAGCGACTGTAAGAGCGGCGGCGCCATCGGGGCGCGGGATGTGTGCCTCTGTTGCCGCTGCTGGGACAAGACTCCGCCCTGACCGTCGCGCATGTCACCGAGGGTTATCCTGCCGATTCGCGTGCCACAGGCCGGCGCGTGGCCGCACTCGATCGCTCCACCATGTGAGTGACTACGCAGTCCGCGAAGTGTGCGTGGCCCCTGTTTCCTTCTCAGTGATCCAATTTCGGGTGGCCAGAAAATCGCAATTCGTGCTTCGCCACAGGGTGCCGCAGCCACTCTATTGTCCAAATCGATCATGCTTTCGTGTTACCGGGGTCTGGCGGTCCAAACACGGGTCACGGCTCGGATGTGCGCCGCGTGCGCAATAGCGAATCGTGCCAGGCGCTGAGCAAGCTCAGGAAAGGACTTTTATTGATGCTCACCGCTGGGTGAGCCAGAACAGCTGCAAGGGGCGCATGCCCGGGGCGGGCCGGATCAGGAGGCCGCGGCGCGCCCGTGCCCGCTGACTTCCGCACCCGTATCCTTGGGCAGCCTCGCGTAGGGGATGAGGCTGAGCGCCCCGAGCGCGGCCATCACGGTGAGCGCCACCCGGAAGTCGAACGCGCCGAACGCCACGGTGTGGCGCGCGATGCGCGTGAAATTCAGCACCAGCGCGGCGCTCGCCACGCCGGCCGCGACGGCGATCTGCTGCGTGAGCGACAGCAGTACGCTCGCCGGAGCGCGCTCCTCGTGCGTCACGTCGGCGAACGTGGTGAACAGCAGCGCGGTGAACTGCATCGAGCGGCTCGCGCCGGCGACCAGCAGGATGATGACCACCAGAGAGGTGGGCAGCGCCGGGGAGATCCACGCGCAGGCGGCGATGCCGCAGGCGGTGATCGCGCCGTCGACGATGAGCACCTGACGCAGCCCGAAGCGGCGGATGATGGGGTTGGTCACCGCCTTCATCAGCAGGTTGGCCGCCATGTAGACCAGGAGCAGCGCCCCCGACTGAAGGGGCGTCAGCCCGTAGACCACCTCGAGCATCAGCGGCAGCAGATAGGGCGTGGCGCTGATTGCCGCGCGCATCAGGCCGCCGCCGGTGACTGTGGCCACACGAAACGCCCGCTTGCGCAGCACATCGAGGCGCACCAGGGGCCGCTCGGCAGACTCCAAGTGGCGCACCGCGCCGTAGCCGGCGATGAAGGCTGCGGCCAGCAGCCCGAGCGCGAGCGGCGCTTCGATGTGCTCGCCGCCGAGCAGATCCAGGCCGTAGCTCAGACAGCCGACCGCCGCGGCGAGCCACACGAAGCCGCGCGCATCGAAGGCGGTCCGCTCGCTCGCCTTGTGGTTCGGGATGATCGCGAGCACGAGCGCGATGGCGATGAGCCCGATCGGCACGTTCACGTAGAAGATCCAGCGCCACGAGAGCGCATCGGTGATGAACCCGCCGAGCGCAGGGCCGATCACCGGCGCAAGCAGCCCCGGCCACACCAGGGTCGAGAGGGTGCTCATCAGCTCGTGCTTCTCGGTATTGCGCAGCACGATCAGCCGCCCGACCGGCGACATCATCGCCGCCGAGCCGCCCTGCACCAGCCGCGCACCGATGAATGCCGGGAAGCTCCCCGACAGTCCGCAGGCCATCGAGGCCAACGTGAACACCCCGATCGCGCCGCTGAAGAGCGTGCGGGTCCCGATGCGCTCGGCGAGCCAGGCGCTCGCCGGGATGCACACCGCGGCGGCCAGCGCGTACGCGGTGATGCCCTCGCTGACTCGGCTCTCGTTCGTGGCGAAGCTGTGCGCCATCGCCGGCAGCGCGGTAACGATGATGGTCGAGTCGAGGTTCTGCATGAACATCGCGCACGCGACGATGAGCGCGATCCGCATGGAAGGGCGCTGAAGCGCGGCGGTGAGCTCGCTGAACCAGGGCATTGGGGCAAGTCTAACGTCTCTGACCCGGTGGTTCGGCCCATCTCCTCCTTAAGGAGGAGGCTGCGGGTCGGCCGGCCGCGCACGCGGTGCGGCGCGGCGCGCCGCGTGCAGCATCAGGGCCGCCGCGTACAGCACCACGGCCGCGACCAGCCAGCGCAGCCACTCGAGCGGCAGCTTCTTGACCAGGTAGGCTGCGATCAGCACCGCCGGCGGGCCGCCGAGCGCGAAGCCCAGGGCGACCGGCGAGCTGTAGCGGCGCGAGCGCACGAAGCGCATGCCGCCGATGGGCATCAGGAAGGCGCAGGAGCCCATCATGATGGGGAAGGCCGCGCGCGGGTTCAGGCCGAGCAGGCTGAGGAGGATCAGGCACGGCGCGTACAGCCCGATACCCAGGCTCATCAGCGCCCCGAGCAGGAAATTGCCCCCGACCGCGAGTACCCAGCGCCAGCCGCCGAGCGCCGTGGCCGTGCCGCCGAGGGGCATCCAGTGAAGGTTCGAGGCGATGAACAGCGCCGCGGCCGCCGCGAGCGCCGCGCCCATGCCGACCTGCACGCCCCGGCGCGGCAGGCGCGAGACCACGCCGGCGCCGAGCCAGGCGCCGAGCACCGAAGCGCCGATCATCGTCACGAGCAGGCGCGGGTCGACGACCACGGCGGCGATGAAGATCAGCGCCTCGGTGAGCGTGGGCAGCGCGTGGCCGACGTTGAGCGTGCCGGGGATCTGCTCATCGGGAATGCGCCGCGTGAACTTCAGCACCGCCGTGGTGGGGGCGAAGGAGCCGATGCCGAGGGTGTCGAAGAAATTAGCGCCGAACCCCAGGGCGATATCCGCCGCTCGCGGGCCGCCGGCATCGGGCTGGGCCGCGGCGTGCGGGGCGCGCCGCTCCAGGCGCGACCAGCGCCACACGAAGCCGACCGCCAGCAGCGCGAGCGAGGCGAGCAGCGCGCGGGTGATCAGGCTGCTCGCCGGTGTCAGGTAGGCGATCAGAGCGATGAGCGCGACGGTGAGTGCCGCGAGCGCGGCCCAGGGTGCGCGGCTCACCACAGGCTCGCCGCGTGCCGCGTGCCGAAGCGGCGCAGGTCGAGCGGGCGCACGTCGAGCGGCGCAGTGCGGTTCGCGACGAGCGCGGCCACGACTTCGGCGGTGGGTGCCGCGAGCGTCAGCCCCAGGTGCTGGTGGCCGACCGCGTAATAAAGAGGCGCTTCGCCCGGGGCACGGCCGATTCCGGGCAGATAATCCGGCAGCGTCGGACGCGAGCCCACCCAGCCTTCGTGGCGTGTCTCGCTCGTGTAGCCGAGGCGCTCGAGCGCGCGGCGCAGGCGCTGCAGCTTGCGCGCATCGGGCGGGGCGCCATGCCGCTCGAACTCCAGATAGGTCGTGGCGCGCAGCCGGCCGCGCATGGGGGTGATGATGATGTTCTCCCCCGCGTACAGCACCGGCGCGCCGGTCAGCGGCAGCGCGCCGGCAAGCTCCAGGTGATACCCGCGCTCGGCGGTGAGCGGCGCGTTGAGTCCGAACCTGCGCAGGAAAGGCGCCGACTGCACACCTGCGCACACCACCGCGGCGCGCACCGTCAGCGGCTGTGTGGCCGTGCGCACCGTCACCCGGGCGCCCTCGGGGAGGATCTCGCGCACCTCGGTCTGTTGGAATTGCGCGCCGGCCTGCAGGGCCGCCGCCACGAAGGCCGCCGCGACGCTCTGCGGATCGAGCACATGCCCGCTGTCCGGATACCACAGCCCCGAGGCGGTACCCGGTGAGCGCGCATGCAGGGCGCGGATCAGTTCCGCCGGGGCCGGCTCGGTGCGCACTTGAAGGCGCTGCGCATCGCGTGCCACGCGCGCGGCGCGCGCCGGCGCGTTCGGACCGAGCCAGACCGCGTAATGCCCACGGCGCACGAGTAGCTCGGAGTGCCCGATCT
>JAKCEJ010000276.1 GCA_021838065.1 Pseudomonadota bacterium | reverse complement strand
GCGCGCTCGCCGGACGGCTCTCGGCGAGCCGCCGATTCTCCGCCTCGAGCTCGTAAATGCGCCGTGCCCGATCGATGATCAGCGTGAGCACCTGCAGGTCGACCGGCTTCTGGCAGAAATCATAGGCCCCGAGCCGGATGGCGCGCAGCGCATGCTCGCGCCCTTCCCGCCCGGTCACCACGATGATCTTGGTCGTCGGTGCGAGCCGCAGCAGCTCGGTGATGGTCGCGAAGCCTTCCTCGACGCCATCCGGATCAGGGGGCAGACCGAGATCCTGCAGCACGAGCGGCGGGTCGAGCCGGCGCGCCGCGGCGAGCGCCTCCTCGCGCGTGGCTGCGCACTCCACCTCGAACTCATCCAGCGCCCATTTCAGCTGGCGCTGCAAGCCGGGATCGTCCTCGACGATCAGCAGTCTAGTCTTCGGATTGGAACTCATGGAGCTTCAGCGCCCGGACCTCTTGTGTCGACAGCGATGGGGCCAGCGGCAGACGGATGATGAAGCGCGTGCCGCGTCCCGGGGCGCTCTCGACTTCGACCGTCCCGCCGCATTTGCGCACGAACTCACGGGCCTGATAGGCACCGATCCCGAAGCCGCGCTCGCCCTTGGTGGTCTCGAACGGCCGGAACAGCCGCTCACGAATGAACGCAGCGTCCATACCGCTACCGGTATCCCGCACTTCAATCACGCCATGCAAATCTGCCGTATGCACCGATACGGTAACCGATCCGCTGGCCGGTGTCGCATCCTGCGCATTGCGGATCAGGTGCTCAATCACCTGCAGCAGCCGGTCGCGCTGCAGCACGACCTCGCCGCGCTCGCGCACCTCGAGGGTCGGCAGGGGCTTTTGCGCCGCACAGCGCCGGATAGCCTCGGCGCAGAGGTCTGCGAGCTCCGCTCGACGGTTTTGTTCCGTGAGCACCCCGCTGCGCAAATCCTCCATCAGCCGCGTCATGCGCTTGACGGAGTTGTCGATGGTGAGGATAGCGTCGTCGAAGAACTCCGGATTACCGCGATGGCGTGCCGCGTTCTGCACGACCAGCGCCTGCTGCGCGATGAGGTGCCTGAGGTCGTGCATGAGCACCGCCGAAAGCCGACTCATCGCCTCGAACTGATGGGCTTCGGCGAGACGCTTGGCCGCCTGCTCGAACGCCAGAAAGCTCGCCACCTGCCGACCCGCGGCGCGCAGCAGGTCGAGCTCCTCCCAGGAGAGGCGCACCGCCGCGAGCGGCTGGGCGATGACCACGAAGCCCACCAGGGCGCCCTCGCAGATGAGCGGCACCACGGCCCAGAGCCGCGGGTTGTCCAGCATCCACTGCGGCGGATCGGGTACCTGGGTGTCCTGCGATGGGCGGCTGAACCGGCGCGCACTGCGGCGCTGGTCGCGCGCGTCATCGAGGCTGCAGATCCATTCATTGCGACGCAGGTAGTCGAAGAACTCGCCATGCCCGCTCTCGCGAGGCGCATCGGGCGGGGCCAGCTCCCCCCCCGATGGGATGAACACGCCCTCCTCGTCGCGCAGCCATAGCCCGCCATAATTAGCCCCCATGAAGCCGGCCATCACACGCGCCACACGCTCGTGCAGCGGCGTGTCGGCGCCCTCGGAGAGCGCACGGGTCAGCTTTTGCCACTCGGCGCGGTAGTCGTAGCGATAGGGGAACAGATACCGCGCCACGGTCACGCGCGACCAGGCCCGGAACTGTTCCGAGAGCGCGGCGATCGCCAGCATCAGCCCGCCGGCGGCGAGGAACAAAATCTGGCCGGCCGCGCCCCAAGACCCTCCGAGTCGGCGCACCAGATAGCTGCCGGCGGCCATCACCAGGGCATACAGCGCCGTGCCGAGCAGCGTCGCACTGAAGAAGACGATCCGCGGCGAAAGAAAGGCGGCGGATTCCCACTCGGAAATCCGGCTGAAACCGATGGCCAGCAGCACCGCGAGCCCGGCGTTGATGAAGCCCCGATCCGTCCAGAAGACGGCGGCGAAGCTGCCGTGCAGCATCGCAATCGAGTACAGGCACAGATCCCAGGCGTAGAACCCCCCGATCGCGAGCCAGACGTACTTCAGACTCCAGCGCCGGCTCAATCGGGTATTGCGCGCGACCTGTTCGACCAGGACGAGCCCGCCGATCGCGAATACGAAGCCGCCCCAGAGCCAGAGCGCCTCGAGCTGCCGGCTGATGTACCGGCCGCTCACCGGCAGCAACGCCCCGGCAGCCGCGAGCATGACCAGCCCCACCAGCGTCACCAGCACGCGCTGCGCACTGCGCGTGATCCCGGTGGAACTCTGCGCACCCAGGCAGCGGATCAGAACCAGCGCCCAACCCAGATCGCGCAGGTACTCGAGCGCAATGAGCAACGCCGGTGAAAAGGGGCCCCACCCGCGCTGGGCTGCCAACGCGCACGCCCAGCCGAGCTGCGCGACCATGGCCGCCGTCAATCCCGACCCGGTCAACCGCCGTCGCCACAGCGTCAGCCCTGCCCCGAGGAGCAGCGCATAGACCACGGCACAGACGAGATAGCCCACCACGACCTGATCGTAATCCACGAGGGTTGGGATGTCTGGTATTTACTGAGCGCAGGAGAGCGAGGCGGCGCGGGTCCGCCCGCGCCGCCTGCGGCCGTCAGGGCGTGATCTTGCGGATCTCGTTGTTGATCGAATCGCCGACGTAGAGATTTCCGGAGGGGTCTATGGCAATGCCGCTCGGCCCGTTGAAGGTTGCCTGCGCAAGCGAGCCGTCCTGAGTCCCCGTGGCGGCGTAGGACCCTGTCAAAGTGCTCACCAGACCGGTCGGGGCGACCACGCGGATCTCACTATTGGCCGAATCGGCCACGTAAATGTTGCCAGCCGAGTCCACCGCCACGCCCGTGGGTCCACTGAAAGACGCCAGGCTGCCCAAGCCGTCCGCGTGACCAAAGGCCGTAGTTCCGGCAATCGTCGTCACCACCCCGCCGGGGGCGATCTTGCGGATTTCGTTGTTGCCCGCGTCAGCGACATACACATTCCCGGACGTGTCCAGTGCTACTCCGGTCGGGTAGGTGAACTGCGCGGCCGCACCCGTGCCATCGGCGCTGCCCGCCACGGTAGAGCCGGCAAGCGTCGTGACGACCCCTGAGGGGGATATCTCACGAATCTCGTCATTGGCGCTGTCGGCCACGTAGACATTGCCCTTCGCGTCGACCGCCACGCCCTCGGGGTTATAGAACGAGGCCGCCGTGCCCGTCCCGTCGAGCGAGCCGGAGGTCAATTGCCCCGCGAAGGTCGTTACGTTGCCGCCGGAAATCTCGCGGATCTCATTATTGAGTTTGTCGGCCACGAAGATGTTGCCGCTGGCATCGACCGCCACGCCCTCGGGCTCATCGAACGTCGCCGTAGCGACGGGGCCGTCGGCATGCCCGACGCTGCCGGTGCCAGCGAGCGTCGTCACCACGCCGCTCGGGGTGATCTGGCGGATCTCGTTGTTGACGCTATCGGCCACAATGAGATCGTTGGTCGCAGGGTCATAGGCCACGCCATCGGGCGTATGAAAGGCGGCCGCCGTCCCGGCGCCATCCAGGTTGCCCGCCGTCGTCGAGCCGGCCAGCGTCGAGACGCTGGCGGCAGTGCTGGATACGCAGCTGACGCTCTCGCCGGTCACGTTGCTGGTCACCGGACCGGAGAAGTTCGACGCGCTGGCGGTACAGTTCTGCCAGGTCGGCTCGGCGGCGACAGTGATGTCGATGTTGGTGCCATAAGCCACGGCCTGAGTAAACGTGAAAGTGCTCTGGCCGGCCGCAATCGGCAGCGTTTCGCCGCCCGTGTAGTCCTGCAGTTTCAGACCCGCGCTGGTGAGCCCGGTCACGGTGCCGGAAATCGTGAAATTATTGATGGTGCAGGTGACGGTGACGGAATTGACGGTCGCGGTCGCCGTGCCCGTTCCGTTACCGACCGCGCAGGTCTCGCCCGTCGGCTGCGTGCCGATCGTCACGTCGTACGCGCTGCCATAAGCCAAGGGCGTTGCGAACTGGAACGTCGCGGCTCCCGAGGGCACCGAAAGATGATCCCCGCCATTGTCGAGCAACACCAGACCTGCGGCATTCAATCCGG
>JAKCEJ010000020.1 GCA_021838065.1 Pseudomonadota bacterium | reverse complement strand
GCTGCTTGAGCGTCTCGCCGATGTCGTCGCTTATGTGCCGGTTGAGATCTCGCGCAGCGCGCTCGGCGCGAGCGCCGAGCGCCTGAGCGCGCAGTTTCCGGGCACGCAGATGCTGCCGGTGTGGGCTGATTTCACCCAGCCGCTCACACTGCCCGAGCCGGCGCGCCCGCCCCGGCGCACCGTGATCTATTTCCCCGGCTCCACCATCGGCAATTTCGACACCGACGCGGCGGTGTGCCTGCTGAGTCAAATGCGCCGCGAGATGGGCGCCGACGGAATGGCACTGATCGGAGTGGATCTGGTCAAGCCCGAGCCGCTCATCGAGGCCGCCTACAACGATGCGGCCGGCGTCACGGCCGAGTTCACCCTGAATCTGCTGCGCCGGCTCAACGAGGAGCTGCGCTCGGACTTCGACCTGCGCGCCTTCCGTCACCGCGCGCGCTACCATCCCGAGCGCGAGCGGATCGAGACGCATATCGTCAGCCGCGCCGAGCAGGAGGTGAGCGTCGACGGACACCGCTTCCACTTCGCCGCCGGTGAGGCGATGCAGGTCGAGATCAGCTGCAAGTACTCGTGCGAGTCCTTCGCACGCATCGCCAAGCGCGCCGGATTGCGCGTGACGCACGTATGGACCGATCCGCGGCAGCTCTTCAGCGTGCAGTGCCTGCGGCCGGCGGGCTCGATGCACGCGCATCCCCAGCCCGTGCGCGCCGATTGAGCCGGCGCGGCTGATCAGGCGAGATCGAACACCAGCACCTCGGCGTCGGTGTCCGCCTCGAGCGTAATCGCCCTCTCCCCCTCGACAGCGGCGCCGTCGCCGGCGCGCATCTCGATGCCGTTCAGCGCGGCGATGCCACGGCTCACCTGCACCCAGGCCCCGCGGCCGGAATCGATCGCGTGCACCGCCTGCTCGCCAGGGCGCAGGTCACCGATGTAGAGGCGTGCATCCTGATGCAGCATGAGTGCCCCGTCGGCGCCGTCGGGGTCTGCCACCAAGCGCAGTCGCCCGCGCCGCTCCTCGGGCGGGAACGCCTTCTGCTCATAGCCTGGAGCGAGCCCGCCCTCGCCCGGAATGATCCAAATCTGCAGAAAGTGCACCGGCTCGCTCGCGGAAGGATTGAACTCGCTGTGCCGAATGCCGGTGCCAGCGCTCATGCGCTGCACCTCGCCCGGACGGATGCGCGTGCCGTGCCCCAGGCTGTCGCGGTGCTCGAGCGTCCCCTCGAGCACGTAGGAGATGATCTCCATGTCCCGGTGCGCGTGTGCCGGGAAGCCCGCCCCGGGGACCACGCGATCCTCGTTGATCACGCGCAGGCTGCGAAAGCCCATGTGCTGCGGATCGCGATACTCGCCGAAAGAAAACGTGTGCCGGCTCTCGAGCCAACCGGTACGGCTCGCCCCGCGCGCCATGCGGTCGCGAAAGGTGATCATGAGAGGGCTTGAGCGCTCAGGCGAAACCCAATAGTCCCTGACGCGCCGCCCATCCGCCGGCTGGCGCCCTGACTCCTCGAGCCAGTCCACGCGAAGTACGGGAATCTCGCACACGGCCGTCGGTTCCGCGAGCCGCAAGTTGACGGCCATCCTGCGCCGGCCGTCGGCCCCGGCAGCAAGCGCCCGCAGGCCGCACAGAAGTGAAAGCCGAGCGAGTCCCCGCGCACGTAGACACTTGCAGGACCCGACACCCTGATACGCTCGTCCTCATAATCGTAGGCCCAGAGCGTCGCATAGCGCCGGCACACGGTGCAGTTGCACGCGGTGGCGTTTTCGGGCAGTCCATCGAAGGACCAGCGCACGGCGCCGCAATGGCAGGACCCCTGGAGCATGGCGCGAGTATCGCACAGCGTGCACCACTTCCGTCCGCAGCGAAGCTATGATTGATGCGCATGTCCGACACCAAACCTCACTCCGAGGCGTGCGAGCGCAACCGCGAGCCGATCCTCGAGGTGCTGCGGCGGCCCTTCGCCGACCGGCGCCGCGTGCTCGAGATCGGCAGCGGCACCGGGCAGCATGCGGTGCACTTCGCCGCCGCCCTGCCCCACCTCACCTGGCAGACCTCCGATCTTGCGGCGAATCTGCCCGGGATCCGTCAGTGGACCGGCGAGGCGGCGCTCGCGAATCTGCCGCCGCCGCTGCCGCTCGATGTCACGGGCCCCTGGCCCGAGGCGCGCTTCGATGCGGTATTCACCGCCAACACCCTGCACATCATGAGCTGGGAGAGCGTGTGCGCGCTGTTTGCTGCACTGCCCTCGGTGCTGACGGCGGATGGCCTGCTCGCCGTGTACGGACCGTTCAACTACAACGGCGGATTCACGAGCCCGAGCAATGAGGCGTTCGATGGCTGGCTGAAGCGGCGCTCGCCCGAGAGCGGCATCCGCGACTTCACCGCCGTCGATACGCTGGCGCGCTCGATCGGTCTTCGGCTCATCGGGGACTGCCCCATGCCCGCCAACAACCGCACACTCCTCTGGCGCGCGGCGCTCGCACCCTGACGAGCGAAGCGTGCCGTCCGGCCGGTCAGGGCGCCTGCAGCGCCGCGGCGATGTGCTCTGCGAACCGCTCGGCCGCGCCCACTGCGTGCGACAGGAAAACCGACGGCTCAGCCAGCTCGAGCTCGAGCACCAACGGAGCGCCGGCCGCATCGCGCAGCAGATCGACGCGCGCGTAGAGCGGCGCTCGCGGCGCGCGGCCCGAGGCCGTCAGCGCCGCCAACACCCGCCCGCCGACCGCAAGCTGCGCCGGCTCGGGCGTGCGCGAGGCGATTTGCTCGGGCGCGAACAGCCCGTCGGTGGGATCGGAGTCGGGCCGCAGCAGCGGCCCCTTGCGGATGGCGTGGCTGAACTGCCCGCCGAAATAAAGCAGAGCCGTCTCGCCGTCGCGGTCAACGGCCTCGAGATACGGTTGCAGCAGCACACTGCGCTCGGCGGCAAGGAGAGCGGCCGCATGGGCAGCGGCCGCCTCGAGCTGCGCGCGGCCGAGACGCCGCGCCCCGCGCGAGCCGGCGCCGACGGCGGGCTTCACCACGAATTCCGCGCAGGGCAGCTCGGCGAGGAAGCGCTCGATCGCCGGCCGCGGCGGCTCGCCCGGCTCGATGAACGCGCTCGCGACCGCCGGCAGCCCCAAAGCGGCGAGGTCCCGCAGGTAGTGCTTGTCGGTATTCCAGTCGATGAGCGGGCGAGGATTGTGCAGCCGGGTGAGCGCGGCGACGCGCCGCAGCCAGTGCCGGAACTCCCCGAGCCGCTCGGTGTAATCCCAGCTCGAGCGCAGCAGCGCCAGATCGTACTTCGCCCAGGGCACCTGCGGATCGTCCCAGTCGACGATCTCGGGCGCGAGGCCGCGCGCCTCGAGCGCCGCCGCGAGCGGCGGCATGTCCTCATCGAGTCCCCGCGCCGCGCGGGCGCTGATCAGCGCGACGCGGCCCGGGCCGCGCCGCGGCGCCGCCCGGTGGCTCATCGGGTGCGCCCATCGAGGCTGACCAGCGCCCCGTAGAGCTCGGGGCGCCGATCGCGGAACACGAACCAGTTGTCGCGCAGGCGCGCGGTCTCATCGAGATCGAACTCGGCAGTGAGCACCGCATCGCCTGCCTCGGGGGCCTCGGCGATCTTGGCCCCGAGCGCATCGGTGATGAACGAGGAGCCGTAGAAGCGGATGTAGAGCCCCTCGGGATCCTGCAGCGAGCGCTCGAGCCCGTAGCGGTTGGCGGCGATGAGCGGCGTCAGGTTCGCCGCCGCATGCCCCTGCTGGGTGCGCTGCCAGTGCGCGCGCGAGTCGACCGGCAGCGCCGGCGGCGGCTCGGTGCCGATGGCGGTGGGATAGAAAAGGAGCTCGGCTCCGCCGAGCACCATGGCGCGGGCCGCCTCGGGGAACCATTGATCCCAGCAGATGCCGACGCCGATGCGCGCATGGCGGGTGGCCCAGACCTTGAAGCCCGTATCCCCGGGGCTGAAGTAGTTCTTCTCCTGGTAGCCGGGGCCGTTCGGGATGTGTGATTTGCGGTACACCCCGAGCACGGCGCCGTCGGCATCGAGCACGGCGACGGAGTTGAAATACGCCGGTCCCGCGCGCTCGAAGAAGCTGATGGGCAGCACGGCGCCGAGTTCGCGCGCCACGGCCGCGAAATGCCGCACCGCGGGGTTCTCGTTCACGGAGGTGGCGAGACGCAGATGCCGGGCATCCTGCTCGATGCAGAAATACGGCGTCTCGAACAGCTCCGGCAGCAGGATGATCTGCGCCCCGCGGGCCGCGGCCTGCCGGATGAGTGCCTCGGCGGCGGCAATGTTCGCCTGCGCATCCCAGCTGCAGGCCATTTGGATCGCCGCCACGCTGACCCGGCGCGGCCGCGCGCGCAGGTGCGCGGGCTGCTCAGCCATGCGAGCGGCCTCGCATCAGTTGGCGCGCCGCGAGCGACTCGTTCACCTGCTCGGTGATGCGCATGGCCGTCTCGAGCGCCATCAGGCCGTCCTCGCCGCTGACCACCGGGGGCTTGCCGGTGCGGATCGACTCGAGAAACGCATCGATCTCGGCCTTCAGCGCATCACCCTGCTCGAGGCTCTGCTCCTCGATGATCACCGGCAGGGCGCCGGCGCCGTCGGCCGCCTCACGCTTGCGGATGAGCGTGATGATCTTCTGCTGCAGATCGAGCGAGAGGTACGCATCGTCCTCGAACAGTCGCATCTTGCGCTCGGTCTTGAGGCTCACGCGGCTCGCCGTGGCATTGACCACGCAGCCGTTGGCGAAGCGGATGCGGGCGTTGGCGATGTCGATGGCATCGGAGAACACCGGGGTGCCGACCGCATCGATGCTCGAGACCGGCGCCCCGACGATGGTCTGCACCAGATCGATGTCGTGGATCATCAGATCGAGCACCACGTTCACGTCGGTGCCGCGCTCCTTGTACGGCGCCAGCCGGTGGCACTCGACGAAGCGCGGGGAGCGCAGATAGGGCTCGGCGGCGAGGATGGCCGAATTGAACCGCTCGAGGTGCCCGACCTGCAGGATCAGGCCGCGCCGCTCGGCGAGCTCGATCAGCTCGCGCGCCTCGCGCGGCGTCTCGGTGATCGGTTTCTCCACCAGCACGTGGGCGCCGGCGAGCAGGAAATCCCGCGCGATCGCGAAATGCGCGGGCGTCGGGGTGACCACGCTCACCGCATCGACCTTGCCGAGCAGCTCGCGGTGGTCCGCGAGCGCGCGCGCGCCGACCTCGGCGGCGACCCGCTCGCGCGCCTCGGCCCGGGCATCGACCACCGCCTCCAGGCGGCAGCGGGTGGACTCGGCGTACTTCTGGGCGTGGAAACGCCCCAGATAGCCGACGCCGACGACGGCTGCCTTGATTTTCTCCATGCGCGCCATTATGACCTGCGCAAGCCCGCCGCGCGGGGCGGATCGGCCCCGCCCCGGGGGCAGTTCGAGCCGTCCGCCCGCGCAGGATGGGCTACACTCCCAGTCAGGCAACGCGGGCCGAGAGCGACTGCGGCGTTTCAGATCACCGCGCGGCGGGATCTGTGCCGCCGCCAGCGAGCGCGACCCGTACTGGATCTGGATCGAGAAGCTGTGTATATTTACAGTCATGCAGGCTCCTGTCGCGCCGCAGGCGCGCAACGCGCGGCGAGTGGAGCCGATAAGAGCGCCCGTGGGGCGCAGCCGGGCTTGGCCGCGGCGTCAGTGACGCGGCGCGAGGCGCCCTCACGGTCCGGCGGGACAGGGACGGCTCGCGTGCTGCCGGCAACGGCACCGCGCACCGTCGAGGGATGACGCTGGCATGACCGATCCGCGCACCGAGACATCGGCGGCCCGCTCGGCGGGGCCGCTGCACCTGCGGCGGGAGGCGGCGCTCCTCGGCGCAGCGCTCGCATTCGGCGTCTTCGTCATCCCGCTGCTGATCTGGCTCGCGGGCCACGCCACGCTCGGCCCCTACACGCACGGGGACAGAGGTTCGGGCTTCGGGCCGCTGACATTGTACGGGGACTATCTCTCCGGGCTGGGCCACGGCTGGATCATGTACTGGGCCGTCGCGCTGGGGCCGGTGGTCCTGCTGAGTGCCGTCAGGCTGTGGCTGGCGCTTGTCCGGCGCCTGCCTCGGACGTGACGGACTTGCCGGCCCGCGCCGCGCCCCCTAGCCTTAATCGTTCCGTGCCCGACTGTACGCCTCAAGGACTGCCGCGAGCTCTCTTACGATGACCCAATCTCTGCGCTTTCGTCTCGGATGGCTGACGGCCATTGCGCTCGTCCTCGCCCTCGGCACCGCGGCAGTGTTGCTGCTGCGCGCGCCCGCGAGCGCCTCCATCCTGCCCCCGGGGTCGGTGGCCCCGACGGCCAACCAGCGCGCCATCGCGCGCAAGGTCGCGCGCATCCTGAACAAGTATCAGTACAGCCATCCCGACATCGACGTGCACTTCTCGCACCTGGTGTTCGACCGCTACCTGCACTTCCTCGATCCCGAGCATGACTATTTCCTCGACAGCGACGTGCAGGGCTTCTCGGCGGCCTACCGCAACCATTTTGCGCAGCTGATCGAGGCAGGCAAGCTCGATCCGGCGTTCCTCATCTTTCAGCGCTTCAAGCAGCAAAGCGAGGCGCACCTGCGCTATGCGCTGAGCCTGCTCGCCAAGGAGCCGGACTGGAACACCGACACGACCTACCACTTCGATCGCAAGCACGCCGCCTGGCCAGCGAGCGAGGCGCAGATGAACTCGCTGTGGCGCAAGCGCGTCATGAACGAGGAGCTCTCGCTGCTGCTGGCGCACAAGACCTGGCCCGAGGCCGCGGACATCCTGCGCAAGCGCTACGAGGCGGAGCTGCACCGCATCACGCAGATCGGCGCGGAGGATGTGTTCGAAGACGTGATGAACGCCTACGCGCTCACCTACGATCCGCACACGACGTATTTCTCGCCGATCAGCTCCGAGGAATACCGCATCGAGATGAGCCTCAACTACCAGGGCATCGGTGCGACGCTGCAGATGGACGGCAATTACGTCACGGTGGTCAACGTGATTCCCGGCGGTCCGGCGGCAGTGGCCGGCACACTGAAGCCGAAGGACCGCATCACCGGCGTCGGCGAGGGCACAGACGGCCCCATCACCGATGTGGTCGGCTGGCGCCTGAGCGATGTGGTGCAGCTGATCCGCGGCAAGGCCGGCACCACCGTGCGGCTGCAGATCCTGCCGGCCGGCGAGCACACCGGAGGCAAGGAGGACGTGCTGCACTTCGTGCGCAACAAGGTCACGCTGAAGGCGCAGGAAGCGCAGAGCAAGCTCGCAACCGTGACCCGCAACGGCCGCACGTACAAGATCGGCATCATCACCGTGCCGAGCTTCTACGAGGACGTGCAGGCCGAGGACGAGGGCAAGACCAACTACCGCAGCACCACGCGTGATGTGCTGCGGCTGCTGCTGAAGCTCGAAACCGAGCACATCAACGGGCTCATCCTCGACCTGCGCGATGACGGGGGCGGCTATCTGCCCGAGGCGCTGGCGCTCACCGGGCTGTTCATTCAGCACGGACCGGTGGTGCAGCTGCGCGACCGCAGCGGCCAGATCGAGGTGCTCGATGACCCGGAGAAGGCGCCCGTCTACAACGGACCGCTCGCAGTGCTGGTCAACCGCTACAGCGCCTCGGCATCGGAGATCTTTGCCGGAGCCATCCAGGACTACCACCGCGGCGTGATCATCGGCCAGAACAGCTTCGGCAAAGGCACGGTGCAGAACCTCATCCCGCTCGACCGCTGGAGCAGCAAGCCGATCGACGGGCAGCTCACCGTCACCATCGGCAAGTTCTACCGGGTGACCGGTCAGAGCACCCAGCACCGCGGCGTCGTCCCGGATGTCGCGCTGCCCTCGCCCATCGACCCGACGCTCGTCGGTGAGAGCGCTCTGCCGCGCTCACTGCCCTGGGACACCATCGGCGCGGTGCCCTTCCCCGTGGCCACCGGCCCTGCGCAGGTGCCCTCGATCGCGAAGCTGCGCGCCGCCGAGCTCGCCCGTGAGCAGCACGATCCGAACTTCCAGTGGCTGGTCGGGGACATTCGCCTCATCGACGCCATCCGCGAGCAGAAGTCGGTGTCGCTCAACCTCGCGATGCGCCAGACCGAACGGCACAAGGAGGACGCC
Organism: Pseudomonadota bacterium; assembly: GCA_021838065.1. GTDB lineage: Bacteria > Pseudomonadota > Gammaproteobacteria > Steroidobacterales > Steroidobacteraceae > 13-2-20CM-66-19. The sequence goes on along the minus strand of JAKCEJ010000020.1, from coordinate 9,342 downwards.
GAGCTGCTGGCGCTCGATAACCAGAGGCGCGAGGCGCTCGGCCTGCCGGCGCTGAAGAGCTCGCGCCAGATCGGCGGCAAGCACGACAAGATTCCGGATGTGATTCTGGATCAGGCCGAGCACGTCATGGCCGACATGATCCACCTCGACGATGCGCACGCGGCCGCCCTGCAGACCGCGCAGAGCGGCACGCGCAGCTGAGGGCTGCTCGCGGCCGCGCCGCTCAGCGCAGCAGGACGCTGTGGATGTTCCAGGTATCCTCGGCGAGGACGTTGGGGATGCCGTCGGGCACAGCCGCGGCGGGACTGTCAGGCGCGCCGCCGCTCAGGGATTCGGCTGTCGCGATCGCATCCTCCGTGTCGCGGTATTGAGCGAGCCGGCGCAGGCTCTGCAGCCGCGCACGGATGTCGCGGCTGAGTCCGCCAGGGGCATTCAGCAGCGCCTCGGCCCGCTGAATCTGGTTCATCAGCGCCACGCATTCGGCGCGCGTGCCGTACTCGTCGATGACCTCGCGGTGCTGGGTCGCCTCGCGCGCACGCATCACCAGCAGCGGCACGATGTTCAGCCGCACGCACATCATCTCCGCGTAGGCGATGGTCGTGAGATTGATCAGGCGCCGAGCCTGCAGCGACAGGCCGGGGAACTCCGGCACCGGCTCGGCGGCGATATTCGCGGCTGACACACTCGCGGTGCGGAACGACAGATCCGCCGCGGCCGCCTCGGCGCGCGCCCGCGAGAGGGCCTGCTCGAGCGCGCGGCGCTTGAAGAACTGCCAGAACCGGCGCAGCCGGGCGCGCTCGTCCTCGAGGTCCTCCACCCGCTGGCGGGCCTGAGCGGCGAGCTCGCGCACCACGTGCAGGTGCTGCTCGGCGTTCTGGCGGCGGGCGAACTGCCGGCGGTTGTGCTCGGCCAGATGCAGCCGCCGCTCCCTCTCATCCTGCTGAGTGGTGAGCTCGGCGGCAAAGCGTACGAGCAGGTCGTGCCCGCTGCGCCATAGCCGGCGCAGCTGATAGAACGCGAGGGCCGGGTAAGCGGTCTCGTCCACCCCCAGGCGCTGCTCGAGGGCCGCGAGCGTGTCCCGGACCCGCCGCGTCACCCCTTCCTGCTGCTTGATGCGATCCTTGAGTCGCTCGACTTCCTCCTTCAGATCCCCGAAGGCCTTCTTCAATTCGGCGCGGTTGCGAAACAGCGCAAGCACCCGATGGTCCTCGGGCGCCGCCGGTGCGCGCTGGAAGGAGAGCTTGAGAAACCCGAGTTGTCGAAATGCCTTCATGACGGGTGCGGCGCCCGCCGCGAGAAGTTACGCGGCGACCCCCGCGAAGCGATGACCGCGATCCGCGCAATACTCCAGCCATTTGTTTAACATTACATTGCGCAGCCAGCGCTGATGGAGTTCACGCTCCGCACAGGCGCCGACCTTAACCGCAGTCTCTGCCGTCCGCTGCGCGCAGTGATCGGCCTCCACCAGCCGCGCATCGTGATACACGCGCAACCGCAAGTCCGGGCAGCGCACCAGGCCGCGCGCCGCAGGCAGCTCGTAGGTGAGATCGAGGATGCTGGTATAGGCGCACTGCTCGATCACCGTGAGCAGCAGGTCACAGTCTCCCTCGATGCGTGAGCGATAGGCGCCCTTGAGCGCGCACAGCTCGCCCGCCAGCCAGCCGAGGCGAATGTAATTGCTCTCGTACAGGCTCATCAGCGCGACGAAGCTGCGCGGCCGCGCGCGCCAGGAAACTTGCGTCAGGGCATCGTTCAGCATCACCCGACTATAGCGGAGGGGCGCGCCAGCGCAAGGGACTCCGGCGCGCACCGACGGGCGCGCGCAGCTGCAAGTTTCGTGCTAAGCAATGCCCTCAGGCGCGCTTGCGGCGCTCGATGCCCGTGGTGTTGAGAATGCGGCTGGCGATCTCCTCGATCGAGCACTCGGTGGTGTCGAGCGAGGGGATGCCCTGGCGCGCGACGAGCGCCTCCGCGGCGCGCAGCTCGTATCGGACCTGCGGCGCCGAGGCGTAGCGGCTCTGCGGACGCCGCTCGTTGCGAATCTGCTGCAGCCGCTCGGGCTTGATGGTCAGGGCGAAGAGCTTCGCGCGATACGGCTCGAGCCGCTCCGGCAGCCGGCTGGCCTCCAGATCCTCCTCGGTGAGCGGATAGTTGGCGGCGAAAATACCGTACTGCAGCGCCAGATACAGACAGGTCGGGGTCTTGCCGCAGCGCGACACCCCGATCAGCACCACATCGGCATGCGCGTAATCCCCGCCCATGCCGTCGTCGTTGGAGAGCGCGAAGTTGGTGGCGTTGATGCGCGCGGAGTACAGCGCCGCATCGGCGATGCCGTGCGCCCTCCCCGCGCGATGCGTCGAGCGCGTGTCGAGCTCCTGCTCGAGCGGCCCGACGAATGCGGCGAAGAAATCCAGGCACAGACCGTTGGAGCGGCGCACCACCTCGCGCAACTCGTCCTGCACGAGCGTACTGAAAACAATGGGGCGCACGCCGTCCTCGAGTGCAGTCCGGTCGATGCGCTGTGCGGCTTCTACGGCCTTGTCAAGGGTCGACACAAATGGCAAAGTCACCGCGCGAAACTCGAGACCCTCGAACTGGGTCATGAGACTGTGACCCAGAGTCTCGGCGGTCACTCCCGTCTGGTCGGAAACGAAGAAAACGGTTCGTCGGCCCACGGCGCGAGACTCGGCAGCGATGATCGGGGCAGGCAGTGTTCCACCGCGCGCGGCGCGGGGCAAGCGGCAGGCGGGGTTTCTTGTGGACGCATACGTCATTCCCTTCGAGCGGGTCGGGCAGCACGACATCGAGTCCGTGGGCGGCAAGAACGCCTCGCTCGGGGAGATGATCAGCGCGCTGGCGCGCCTCGGCGTCAGCGTACCGGGCGGGTTCGCCACCACGGCGCTCGCCTACCGGGAATTCCTCAAGCAGGGCGGTCTCGATGCGCGCATCCGCGCCGAGCTCGCCCCCCTCGACGTGAACGACGTTGCGCGCCTGGCGATCACCGGGGCGCGCATCCGGCAGTGGATTCTCGCCACGCCCTTCCCGCCGGGCTTCGAGCAGGCCATGAAGAACGCCCTGCGGCAGATGAGCGGCGGCCAGGACATCGCCGTGGCCGTGCGCTCCTCGGCCACGGCCGAGGATCTTCCGGAGGCGTCCTTCGCCGGCCAGCAGGAGACGTACCTCAACGTTCGCGGCGAGGCGCATGTCCTCGAGGCGGTGCGTCAGGTGTTCGCCTCGCTGTTCAACGACCGCGCCATCGCGTATCGCGTCCACCAGGGCTTCGATCATGGCGCGGTAGCATTATCAGCCGGCATCCAACACATGGTGCGCAGCGATCTCGGCTCGAGCGGAGTCATGTTCACGCTCGATACCGACTCGGGGTTTCGCGACGTCGTGTTCATCACGGCCTCCTACGGGCTCGGCGAGACCGTCGTGCAGGGCGCGGTCAATCCCGACGAGTTCTATGTCTACAAGCCCGCTCTGCGCGCCGGCAAGGAGGCGGTGGTGCGGCGCAACCTCGGCGCCAAGGCGATCAAGATGGTGTATGCGCCGGAGGGCTCCCCGGAGCGGGTGCGCACCGTGGAGGTGGCCCCCGAGGAGCGCTCACGCTTTTGTCTGAGCGAGGCGGATATCCTGGCTCTGGCGCGCCAGGCGCTTCTGATCGAGACGCACTACGGCAAGCCGATGGACATCGAGTGGGGCAAGGACGGCTCGACGGGCGCGATCTACATCCTGCAGGCGCGCCCGGAGACCGTGCAGAGCCGCGCCGGACGCACCATCCAGCGCTATTCGCTCAAATCGGCGCGCACGCAGGTGCTGGTGAGCGGCCGCAGCATCGGTCAGCGCATCGGCGCCGGCACCGCGCGCATCATCCGCGACGTCGCGGAGATGGCGCGCGTGCAGAACGGCGATGTGCTGGTGGCCGACATGACCGATCCGGACTGGGAACCGGTCATGAAGCGGGCCGCGGCCATCGTCACCAACCGCGGCGGGCGCACCTGCCATGCGGCCATCATCGCGCGCGAGCTCGGGATACCGGCCGTCGTCGGCTGCGGCGAGGCGACGCAGCGCATCACCGAGGGCCAGTCGGTCACGGTCTCGTGCGCCGAGGGCGACACCGGCTACGTCTACGACGGGCTGCTCGAGTTCGAGCGCAGGCAGATCGAGCTCGACTCGCTGCCGCAGCTGCCGGTCAAGATCATGATGAACGTCGGCAATCCGGACCGCGCCTTCGGCTTCGCGGGCATCCCCAACCACGGCGTGGGCCTGGCGCGGCTGGAGTTCATCATCAACCGCATGATCGGCGTGCATCCGCGTGCGCTGCTCGAGTACGAGAAGCTCGAGGCGGGCCTGAAGGAGCAGATCGACGCGCAGATGGCCGGCTACGACGATCCGGTCGGGTTCTATGTGGCGAAACTCACCGAGGGCATCGCGCAGATCGCCGCCGCCTTCGCCCCGGAACCGGTGATCGTGCGCCTCTCGGACTTCAAGTCCAACGAGTACGCCAACCTCATCGGCGGCAGCCGCTACGAGCCGCACGAGGAGAACCCGATGCTCGGCTTTCGCGGCGCCTCACGCTATGTCGATGAGCGCTTCCGGCCGTGCTTCGAGCTCGAATGCCGCGCGATCAAGCGGGTGCGCGCGCAGATGGGCCTGACCAACGTGCAGGTCATGGTGCCATTCGTGCGCAGCGTCGAGGAAGGCCGGCGCGTGACCGAGCTGCTCGCCGCGAACGGCCTGAAGCGCGGCGTCGATGGTCTGAAGGTCGTGATGATGTGCGAGCTGCCCACCAATGCGCTGCTCGCCGAGCAGTACCTCGAGCACTTCGACGGCATGTCGATCGGCTCGAACGACCTCACCCAGCTCACCCTCGGGCTCGATCGCGACTCGGCCATCGTGGCGCGGCAGTTCGACGAGCGCGACGCGGCGGTGCGCCGGCTGATCGCGATGGCGATCGCCGCCTGCCGCAAGCAGGGCAAGTACATCGGCATCTGCGGCCAGGGTCCCTCGGATCACCCCGACCTCGCCCGATGGCTGCTCGATCAGGGCATCGAGAGCCTCTCGCTCAATCCCGACACCGTGGTCGAGACGTGGCTATTCCTGGCCGGTGAGCGCGCTCGCTGAGCCGCCCGGGCATCTCCCTCAGAGCGCCTCGCCCCCGAAGGCCGGACGGAACAGTTTCGCGCGGTAGTGCTCGAGCTCATGGATGGACGCGCGGATGTCGGCGAGCGCGAGGTGCGCATCCTGTTTGGCGAGCCCATCGAGCACACCGGGCGCCCAGCGGCGCGCGAGCTCCTTCAGCGTGCTCACATCGAGATTGCGGTAAAGAAAATAGCGCTCGAGCTGCGGCATGAGGCGCGCAAGGAAGCGCCGGTCCTGGCAGATGCTGTTGCCGCACATCGGTGAGACGCCGGCCGGCACCAGCGGCATCAGGAAGGCCAGGGTGCGCGCCTCGGCCTCGGCGGTGTCCACGTGGCTGGCTCGCACGCGCGCGAGCAGCCCCGAGCCGCTATGCTGCTTCTGGTTCCACTCGTCCATCCCCGCCAGCACCCCCTCGTCCTGGCGGATGGCGACCACCGGCCCCTCGGCCAGCACTTTCAGCTGCTTGTCGGTGACGATGGTGGCGATCTCGATGATCACATCCCTTTCGGGCTTCAGGCCCGTCATTTCCAGATCGATCCAGATCAGGTTCTCGGCGCTCGGCATGCTGGGCTCGCAGTGGGGGATAATCGGCGGCCCATGAGTGTAGCAACCTTCGATGCGCGCGTGACCGGCGCCTTCGGCCGCCAGGTGCGCGTGCGCGGACCGGATGGCGCCGAGTCCCCGGCGCGCCCCCTCGGCCGCGGGCTCGGCATCGTCTGCGGCGATGCGGTCCGCTGCCGGCGCGATGAGCGCCATGGCGAGGTGCATGTGCTCGAAGTGCTGCCGCGGCGCACGGCGCTGTACCGCACCAATGCTCGCGGCGGCAGCGAGGCGGTGCTGGCCAATCTCACCCGCCTGCTGGTGGTGATCGCACCGCTGCCCGTGCCGGACCTGTTCGTGGCCGACCGGTATCTGGCGGCCGCCGAATCGGCGCACATCGAGCCGGTGCTGGTGCTCAACAAGGCGGACCTCGAGGTCACTGCGCCGCTCGCCGATGCGCTGAGCGGTTATGCGCTCGCCGGCTACCGGCGGCTCGAGGTATCGGCCGCGAGCGGCGCCGGCCTCGAGCCGCTGCGGGCGGCCTGCCGCGGCCACACCGCCGCGCTGGTCGGGCAATCGGGGGTCGGCAAGTCATCGCTCGCCGCGCAGCTGATCCCCGCCGGGCGGATCGAGATCGGCGCGCTCGCCCGCGCCGAGGAAGGCCGCCACACGACCACCGCCTCGCGGCTGTTCGAGCTGCCGGGCGGCGGGGAGCTCATCGACTCCCCGGGGGTGCGGGATTTCGCGCCCGCGCTCGAGCGGCTCGAGCCGCGCAGCCTGGGTTTCCTCGAGGTGGCACGCCTCTCGAGCGGGTGCCGCTTCCTTGACTGTCAGCACCTGCGCGAGCCGGACTGCGCGGTGCGCGCCGGGGTCGAGCTCGGGTTGATGCATCCGCGCCGCTACGAGAGCTATCGGCGGCTGCGCCGGCTGCAGCACACGCTCGGCCCGGCGCACGAGCGGGCGCCGCGCCGCGGCAGATAGCGCGCCCGCGGCCGTCGCCGATCAGACGCTCTGGCGGCCGCTCAGGGCGCGCGCCAGGGTCCCGCCGTCGACGTACTCGATCTCCCCGCCGATCGGCACGCCGTGCGCGATGCGGCTCGCGGCGAGCCCCCGGCGCAGGGCCAGCTCGGCGAGGAAATGCGCGGTCGCCTCGCCCTCGACCGTAGGATTGGTGGCCAGGATGAGCTCGCGCACCGCGCCCTCATCGAGGATCGCCTCGAGCTCGCGCACCCCGAGCTGCTCGGGCCCGACGCCATCGAGCGGCGAGAGGTGGCCCATCAACACGAAATAACGGCCGCGGAAGCTCCCGGACTGCTCGATCGCCACGACGTCGGCGGGCGACTCGACCACGCACAGCAGGGCCGATTCGCGCTGCGGCGAGGCACAGATGGCGCACAGCTCCTGCTCGGCGAACATGCGGCAGCGCCGGCAGCGCGTGACCGAGGCGAGCGCCGCCTCGAGCGTCTGCGCGAGCGTCTGCGCGCCGGCGCGCCCCTCCTGCAGCAGATGAAACGCCATGCGCTGGGCGCTCTTCGGACCGACCCCAGGCAGCGCGCGCAGCGCTTCGATGAGCTCGGCGAGTCGCGGCGGGTGCTTCACGGGGCGATCAGAACGGCAGCTTCATCCCAGGCGGCAGCTGCAATCCGGCGGTGACGGAGGCCATCTTCTCCTGCACGCGCGCCTCGACCTTGTGCACCGCATCATTGATCGCGGCGGCCACGAGATCCTCGAGCATCTCGCGGTCCTCGCCGATCACCGCCGGCTCGATGGCCACGCCGCGCACCTCGTGCTTGCCGGTCATGGTGACCTTGACCATGCCGCCGCCGGCCTCGCCGACGACCTCAAGGCTCGCGATCTCGTCCTGAACCTTCTGCATGTTGGCCTGCATGGCCTGAGCCTGTCGCATCAGCTGGTTGATATTGCCTCGCATGAGCTCACTCCTCGATGGTGTCGGGTGGGTCGCCGGCCGAGCCGGGTCATTTCACGGGGCGGACGGTCTCGGGAATCACTTCGGCGCCGAACTGCTCACGAAAGCCCTGCACGCCCGGATCGGCCTCGAACGCCTGGCGCGCCGCATCGGTCCGCTCGCGCTCGGCGCGCTGGCGCGCCTGGGCGGGGGTCTCTCCAGTGTCGGGCGCCACGGTGAACTCCAGGCGGACCGCCTCCCCGAAATGCCGCGAGAGCGCCTGTGCCAATTTCTCCTCGAGCGAGGCGGTGCGCAGCGAGTGGCTGCGCGGATCAAGCGCCAGCTTCACCCGGGCGCCCTCGCGGCCGATGAGCGTGCAGTGGCTCGCAAGCTGGCGCGCCGCGCCCTGCAGGTCGAGCTGCGCGAGCAGCGCCGCCCACTCCCCGCTCGGGACCGGGGCCGCCGCGGCGTCTGCGGCCGGGCGCTCGGCGCGACGCGGCGCAGCGGCCGCGCCCGGCTGGCCGAATGCGCGGGGCTGAGAGGCATCGTCCTGCGGTCGGAAGGCGATCATCCTGAGCAGCGTCATCTCGAAACCGGTGCGCGGATCGGGCGCGAGCGGCAGATCGCGCCGCCCGAGGATGGCGGTCTGGTAATAGAGCTGCACGTCCTCGGCGCCGAGCGCGCCGGCGAGCCGTCCGATCAACTCGCCGGCAAAGATCTCATCGCCCTCGTAATCGCTCACCACCTGCTTGAGCGCGACGCGCGTCAGGAGCGAGGCGAGCTCATCGAGCAGCTGCGCGTAATCCGGCGCCCATTGCTCGAGCGAGCGGGCGAAGCGCACCAGCTCGGCCGGATCGCCCGCGGCGAGCCGCTCGGCGAGCTGCACCACGTGATCGCGCGCCACGGTGCCGAGCATGGCGCGCGCCTCGGCCTCGCCGGCCCGCCCGCCGCCGAAGGCGATCAGCTGATCGAGCAGCGAGAGCGCATCGCGCATGCTGCCGTCGGCGGCCTGCGCCAGGAGCGCGACGCCGGCCGGCTCGAACTCGATGCCTTCCCGCTCGAGCACCTCGCGCAGGTGCGTGGCGATCTGCGCCGAGGGGATCCGCTTGAGATTGAACTGCAGGCAGCGCGAGAGCACCGTCACGGGGAGCTTCTGCGGATCGGTGGTGGCGAGCAGGAACTTCACGTGCGGCGGGGGCTCCTCCAGCGTCTTCAACAGCGCGTTGAAGGAGTGCGTTGAGAGCATGTGCACCTCGTCGATGAGATACACCTTGTAACGCCCGCGCGTGGGCGCGAACTGCACGTTGTCGAGGATCTCGCGGGTATCGTCGACCTTGGTGCGCGAGGCGGCGTCCACCTCGATCAGATCGACGAACCGGCCGGTATCGATCTCGCGGCAGCTGGCGCACTCGCCGCAGGGCGTGGCGGTGACGCCAGTCTCGCAGTTGAGGCATTTGGCGAGGATGCGCGCGATCGTAGTCTTGCCTACGCCGCGGGTGCCGGTGAAGAGGAAGGCGTGATGCACGCGCCCGCTCGTCAGCGCATTCACGAGCGCCTGGCGCACGTGATCCTGCCCCACGAGCTCGGTGAACCCCTTCGGACGCCATTTGCGCGCCAGCGCGGTGTAGGTCTCAGTCATCGGTCCCCAAACCGGAATAGGAGGCGGCCCGCACCAGCGGGTGCTCCGGCACCCGACATCGCCGCTGCCGCTGCTGCCTTCCGGCCCTGACGGGGTTCACGACTGGTAAAAGCGG
>JAKCEJ010000019.1 GCA_021838065.1 Pseudomonadota bacterium | reverse complement strand
AACCACGTGCCGTCGAGCGACTTCAGCGAGAATCCGTGCGATGCGAGCGACCACGCAAATCGTCCGATGCAAGCGATCGTCGTCAACCAGGTGAATCCGAGGCAAATCTCCGCGGCCAGCAGCGGCCATGACATGGGGTAACGGGCACTCAATTCCAGCAACCCGCTGGTGATGACCGCCAGCCCCAGCGGCACCGTGTGCATTCCCGAATGCTCGTGGGCCGGGCGGACCGTCCACCAGGCCGACCAGCCGAGGCGAAATTCGGCCCTATGACGCAGCAGGCCGGCGATCGGCAGCCACGCCGCCTGCACGATGGCGAGCCCGAGCAGCGGCACAACGAGTGCCGGCCATCCGCACCGTCCGGCCAATACCGACGCGCCGGCCGTCGCCATCACCACTGCGAATGGCAGTCCCCGCTGCAGCGCCGTGCCCGGCGATGCGCGCATCGACTCTGCGGCCAGCCCCTGGACCACGCCAGTCACACGCGGCGCCATCCGTGGTCGGTGGGCTCTGAGCGTGCTCGGGATTCACCGGCGTGGATGCGAGCGGTCACCGCAGTTTCTGAGACGGTCCGGGCGATGCAGAAGCGGCCGGACGTCTGAACCAGTAGATCACGCCGCCCACGGCGAGTGCACCGGCGGCCGGGAGCAGATTGGAGACCTTGGCGCTCACCAGCAACCCGACGGCCAGCGCCAGCGCGGCCATCGGGATCACCGGACCGAGCGGCAGGCGCACGCCCCCTGCCGGTGTGCCCATCCGCCGCCTGAGTATCGGCACCGCCGCAGCCGTTCCGATGTAGGCGGCCAGCCTCGCAATGACCGAGAGCGTGGCGAGCTGCACGAATGAGCCCGACAGCGCCAGGACCAGCACGATCACGGTTTGCGCCATGATCGCCAGCGCCGGTGTGTGATAGCGCGGATGCACTTTCGCGAGCCAACCCGGGCCGTAACCGTCGCGCGAGAGCGCGAACAGATAGCGCGGCGCCCCCAAGGTGGAATTGCTCATGATGCCGAGAATCGACAGCATCGCGCCCAGCGTCAACAGCCACTCGCCCCAATGGCCCGCAAACCGGCCCGCGGCCTCGGCCAACGGCGAAATCGAGCCGGCGAGATTCGGCACCGTCCCGATCGCAACGGCCTGCACGGCAGTGTAGATCAGCGTGACGCTCAGGATCACGAACAGCAGCGCGAACGGCACGTCGCGCCGCGGGTTGCGGTATTCGCCGGCCGCCACCGGCGTGTTCTCGAATCCGCCATAGGCGAACAGCAGCAGCAGCGCCGCCCGGCCCACCGCCGGGCCGCGCGGTATCTGCGACAGCACAAGACGTGAGCCGTCGATGAACCACACGCCGACGACGATGAAGAAGATGAGGGGCAGCATCTTCGCGATGGCGAGCGCCACGCCGGTGCGGGCGCCCGCCTTGATCCCGCTGATGTTGATCCAGGCCAGCAGCACGATGGCTGCGCACAGGATGGCGGCGCGCGCCGCGCCGCTGCCCGCGGCCGGCCAGAGAGCAGTGCTCGCCTGGACGAGGCCATTCGCCAGCGAAGCGAGGGCCGCGGCGCGCGACAGCCAGCTCATCCAGCCGACCTCGAATCCCACAAAGCGCCCGAACGCCTCGCGGGTGTAGAGGTAAGCGCCGCCCGGCTCATCGAAGTGACTCGAGGCCTCCGCGAAGCACAGCACCAGCAGCGCCACCGCGAGCCCGGCCAGCACGACAGCCCACACGCTGGCGGCGCCGAGCAGCCCCGCCACCGCCGCCGGCAACAGATAGATGCCGCTTCCGACTACATCGTTGATGGCCAGCCCGACGAGCTGCCAGCGCGAGACCGCGCGCACGAGTCCCGCACGGACAGGCTGAGGAGCGTTTGCGGTGGGTGACACGCGGGCGCGCGGCGCGTGGGTTCAGAGCAGATGCCGCAGTTCCGGCAGATATTTCTCCAACGAGCCGGTGTTGACCACCACAATGCGCTCGCCCGGCCGGAGCGCTCCCTGTGCGGCAAGCGGCTCGAGCGCCGCCAGGCAGGCTGCGCCTTCGGGGCACATCCACCAGCGCTTCTCGCGCCAGATGGCCGAGAGCGCCCGCTCGATGTCCGCCTCAGCGACCGACACGGCGCAGCCGCCGCTCGCGCGGATAATCTCCAGCACTTTGAAATGCCCGACGCCGCCCGGCACGTTGAGGCCAATGCACAGCGTCTTGCCCGCTGTAGTCGGCCCGCTATCGGAGTCCCCGCGCGCCCATGCTTGCACGATCGGTGCGGTCGCGGCCGCCTGCACGCAGATCATGCGCGGGCGCTCTGGGCCGATCAGGCCCAATGCCTCCAGCTCCGCAAACGCTTTCCACATGCCGAGCACCCCGGTGCCCCCACCCGTCGGATACACGATTGCGTCCGGTATCCGCCAGCGCCGCTCGCCGGGCTCGGGTTCGGCGAGTTCCAGACCCAGCGTCTTCTTGCCATCGATGCGCCAGCCCGGCTCCTGGAACGTGGCAACGTTGAAATAACCCTGCGGCAGATAGCGCTCCCGCATGCGCGCACCGGCCTCGCGGATCGTGCCTTCGACAAACTCGAGTTTCACGCCCGTGCCCCGCATCGCCAGAGCCGCGATGCGGCCCTGGATCGGCATCGGCGTGTCGGTCGGCATGATCACCGCCGCCTCGAGACCCGCGGCCAGCGCGTATTCAACAAGCGAATCGCCGGCATTGCCCTGAGTGGGCACCACCAGCTTAGTGAGACCGAAGCGGCGCGCCATGGAAACCGCCATGGCCATGCCGCGGTCCTTGAAGGATTGCGTCGGGTTGGCGCCGTAGCCCGGCTCGGCCTTGCCCTCGTCCTTGATCTGCAGCCGAAAACCGATCTTTCGCGCGAGCGGATGCTCCGGGTACTCGCGCAACGGCGTGTGGCCCTCGCCGAGCGCGACGATATGGCGCCGGTCAGCGGGATCCGCGATATCGAGCGGCAGCAGCGCGCCGAATCGCCACAGGTCCCGCCGCTCGGGGTGGTACCAGCCAAGGTCCGGCTGCTCGCGCGCGAGCCGTGACACATCGAGCACGATCTCGACTGGGCGATTGTCGAGGGGATCAAGATTCATCAGCTGATCGGCCGGATATTCCTGGCCCGAGCCCAAGCCCCTCAGACATCGTACGTAGCTCATATGCGCCCGTCGTCAAGATGAAGCCATCGTATGCTAGCACAGTCTCCGAGGGCCGCCGGCCGGCGCCCGGCCGCCTCGCCGCTGCGGCGTTGCCGCTGAACAGCCCCGAATACAGCAACCGCACGGCTCACGGCGAACACGGCAAGATCGCAACACCTCCATCTGCTGCGAGTGGCGGTGACGCAGGCGCTGCCATCGCGCAACGCCGTTGCCCGCCAGCCGCCGATCGAGCTGATTGTGGCAAGTACGAACTTGCCCGTGCACGTGGCGCGCTGCAGCCTGCTCGCGGCAGCGGTGGTGTATGCTGATCATTCGAGGGGCGGCGAGTGTCCAAAATTCCAGGAGGACTCTTCCCATGCGCGTCAAATTCCTCACTCACGTGGCGGCAGGCGCCGCCTGTGTCCTGCTCGGCACGCTGCCGGCTCTGGCGGCGATTCCGGGCCGTATCGCGGCCGTCTGGGCGCCACGCCACGTCACCTTCATCTATCAGGGCTTCACGACCCACTACTCCTGCGATGGCCTGCGCGATGAGATTCGGAACATGCTCACGAAGCTCGGTCCGCGCGATCTGAGAGTCGGCGCGCTCGGGTGCATCAGGGGCGCCGGAGTCGAGCCCTTCCCCGGTGTGAGGGTGACCATGCAGGTGCTCGTGCCGGCCGCCTCGGAGCACGGCAAGGCGGCCGGCGCCCCGGTTGCGGCGCACTGGCAGAACGTCGTGCTGATGCCGAGCAATGCCGGATTCGAGGAACAGGGCAACTGCGAGCTGATCGAGCAGTTCAAGGAGACGTTCCTGCCGCTGTTCACCACCCGGCACATCAGCTACCAATCGAACTGCGTGCCCCACCAGCTCACCCTCGGCACGCACCTCAGCGCCGAGGTCTTGATAGCCGACGCCAAGCCCGCGCCCAGCCGCTGAGGCTTGCCCGGGCCGGGCTCATCGGCTCAGTCCTGCAGTGATGCATCGAGCGCCGCGATCAGGCCCTGGATCTCGGCAGCTGTCGTGTAGTGCACGAAGGAGATGCGCGCGACACCGCGCGCCGGATCGACCCGCATCGCCTCGAGCAAGCGCACGGCATAGAAGCCGCCGTAGCCGATCATGAACCCTCGCTTGGCCAGGCGCTTACCGAGCTCCTCAGGCTCAAGCGACTGCGGCACAAAAGCGACCGTTGCCGCGCGCTCTGCGGCGCGTGTGGGTCCCAGCACGCGGATATCCGCTCGGGATTGGAGAAACTCGAGCAACTGCGCGAGCAGCGGAAGTTCCGCGGCGCGCAGAGCTTCGCGGACTCGATGCGGGCGACGCAGAGGGTCGGCGCCGGGATAATGGTGCGCATCCAGGGCATCGAAGTACTCCGCGATTCCGCGCGCGGCCGCCACCTGGGCGTGATCAGCGCCGGCCGGCACCAGCCGTTTGAACGGCTCCCCCGCGTTGAAATAATGACCCTCGTTGCCGAGCTGCTCGAGGAGCCGAGGACTCACCACCATGAGGCCCTGATGGGGACCAAAGGTCTTGTACAGCGAGAACAAGTACACATCCGCACCCAGTTCACGTACATCCGGCAGGCCGTGCGGCGCCCAGGACACCCCGTCGACGACTGTCAGTGCGCCCGCGGCGTGTGCCCGCGCAACGATGTCCGCGACCGGATTGACGTGGCCGACGATGTTGGAGGCGTGCGCAAAGGCGAGCAGCCGCGTGCGGCGTGTCAACAGGTCATCGAGCTGCCGCACATCGAGGCACCCGGTCTGCGGATCCACTCGCCACTCCTTGACGACTGTTCCGTGCTCCGCCAGCCGCCGCCACACGCCGCTGTTGGCCTCGTGATCCTGATTGGTGACGATGATCTCATCGCCGGGCTTCAGCAAGGCGCGAAACGCCTGCGCGAGCACGTAGGTGTTCTGGGAGGTCGAGGGACCGAATTGCACCTCATCGGCCGGCACGCCCAGATACTCCGCGACACGAGCCCGCGCGGCGTCCATCCATTCGCCGGCTTCGGCGGACGCGGCGAACGCGTAGTACGGCTGTACCTTGAGCCGGCGGTAGTACTCGCTCAGACGGCGAATGACTGCGCCGCAAGCATACGATCCGCCGGCGTTCTCGAAGAAAGCCTGCCCGTCGAGCGTGGGCTCGCTGAAGGCCGGAAACTGCGCCCGGATGAACTGCGGATCGAGAGCGGGTGCGGTGCGTGTGGTGGCCATGGCCATAATCTCCAGCGAGGTGCCTGACGGTCGGACGTTGACGATCGGTCCCAGCGATCTTCTCGGGCAATCGAGCTTGAGACTCAGGATTCGGCGAGTTCGGCGTGATGATCCTGGCTGCACAGGGTGTGATCCGCCAAGGTCGCGATGACGCGGCAATCGCGAATCCGATGCCCGTGGCGGTGACGGAGCATCCGCTCGAGCTCCGAGCGCAGGCTGCTCAGCATTGCGATGCGCCGATTGACCGCCTCGAGCTGCCGCCGGGCGATCCGATCCGCCTTGGCGCAATCCGAGTCCGTCTCGTCCGACAGCGCCAGCAGCTCACGGACTGCCGGGAGCGGAAAGCCGAGTTCGCGCGCATGCCGGATGAAGCTCAGCTTCTGCCGGTGCCCTTCTCCGTAGCGGCGCTGTGCGCCGGCCGTGCGGGTCGGCGGCGGCAGCAGCCCGATCTGCTCGTAATAGCGGATCGTCTGGACCTTGCAGCCCACGCTGCGCGCCAGCTTGCCGATTGGAATGGACACCTCGCCCATGCTTGAAGCTCCAGTCACTATAGGTTTTAGGATAGGCCGCGATGCTCATCCCCGCAAACGAATCTGCGCCGTCCCGGTAGTCCCGTGGCACGCGAGCATTCCCATACGGGCGATCATGTCCATGCGCCCGGCAGCCGTGCGGGCGAACGGCGGCTGCTGCTGACACTCAGCATTCTCCTGACCTTCACGCTCGTCGAAGCCCTCGGCGGATGGTTCGCCAACTCCATCGCGCTGCTCGCCGAGGCCGGTCACATGCTCGCCGACTGCGCCTCGCTCCTGCTCGCCGTGCTTGCGATTCGCGCCAGCCGACGGCCGGCCGATGCCCGGCACACTTATGGTTCAAGCCGGTACCAGACTCTCGCCGCGTACACCAACGGCCTCATACTCCTCGCCCTGACGGCATGGATCATGGCAGAGGCCGTGCACCGTCTCATCGCCCCGCCCGCGGTCGACGGCGAACTGATGCTGGTCATTGCGATTTTGGGCGGCGTATCCAACCTCGCCGGATTCCTCACCCTGGCGGGCGCCCGCTCTCTCAACGAGCGCGGCGCTCGCGCCCATGTCCTCAGCGATTTGCTGGGCTCGGCGGCTGCCACCGGAGCTGCGCTGATGATCCTCGAGTGGGGCTGGAGGATCGCGGACCCGATCCTATCGCTGCTGGTGTCGTTGCTGATCCTGCGCTCCGGCTGGCGTCTGACGCGCGAAGCCGGGCATGTCCTCTTGCAAGGGGCGCCGCACACAGCGGATCCCGAGGCGATCGTACGCGATCTCGAAAGCGTCCCGGACGTGTGCGATGTGCATCACGTCCACGTGTGGTCAATGACCGGCGAAGCGCCCGTCGTGACCCTGCACGCCACGATCGATGCCAACACGGACCAGCAGGAGGTGCTGCGGCGAATCCTCGAACGATTGCGCGATCACCATGGGGTCACACACGCGACGGTGCAGCTCGAGGGCGGTCACTGCCTCGATGAGAGCGAGCACCCCTGTCACGAGGCGTGAGGCGCGTGAGGCGTCTTGCGGATTGCGACGGATCCAAATGCACTCACCGTTCCTCATTCGCCGCTCGTGAGCCGCGCGGCCGTGAGCGTGTCCAAGTCGACGAGGCGCTCGGACTCATCAAGCCTCAAGTCGAGAAGGATTTCCCGGACCTGGATGCGCGCTCGCTCGATCCGAACCGGCTCGCCGATCCCCGCCCGGCCCTGCTCAACATCCACGCGGCCGAACTCATCCAGCCGCTCCAGGCGCGGCAGAACGGTGTGTTCGTAGAGACTGATCTGGCGAGCGTCACTTTGAGCCATCGCAAGATCGGTCACGAGCCGTGCGTCGATGCTGAGCCGCCGACTCCGTAGGTGCGCCTCCGTCTCCCGCAGCCAGTCGCGATTCTGGCGAATGGCGGCATTGATTGCCCGATAGCGCACGAACGGAACCATGATCGCGCCGCCGAGATTCTGCGCAATGCCGTCCAGACTCGCCGCGGCCGAAAGGCTGAAGTCCGGAATGTCGTTCATCTCAGCCCGTTCGACCTCGAGCCGACCGGCCCGGATGTCACGTCGCAGCGCTGCCAGCTGCGGATTGCGGCGCACCGCGAGCGTCAGCATCCGAGTCCGAGTGCCGCGAGGGACCGAGATACGCGGCAATTCCCCCGGCACCCGCAGCGGCCGCTCGGCAGCCCGGCCGACGATGCGGTTCAGCGCGGCCCGATCGGCGGGCAGCTGCGCCGAAACGGCCGCAATTCTCGCGTTCAGGCCGGTTAGCTCGTTCTCGATGCGCAGCGCCGCGCTGGGTACGGCCATGCCCGCCTCGATTGCGGCCCGTGCAAACTCATCGAGCTCGCGCACCAGAGCCTTATCGCGACGCAAGAGCCTCAGCATGGTCGAGTCCGCCACCAGCTTGTACCACGCATCGAGGGCTTGCCGGCGCACCGCAAACTGCGTCCGGCGGTAATTCCAGCCGGCCGCATAGGCCCGTTGCAGCGCTGCGCGGGCCGCGACCAGCGGTTTGCTGGGCCATTCAATCGGTGCGCTGCCCATATTGGCCAGCTGCAGCATGGTTCCGCCAGTGCTCGCGGCACCGTTCTTGAGCCCGACCGTCGCACCGAGCGCGGGGGCCGTCGCCTCGGTGCCCCGCTCAGACACGGCCTCGATCGCCGCACGCCACTGCCAGTAAGCGGCTTCCACATCCGGACTGTTGCGCAGCGCGCGGCGGACCAGTTCCTCCGGAGTCGGTACGGCAGACAGCCGGGGCAGTCTGCGTCGTTCAGGGGACTTTGAAAATGGCCGTCCCGCATGCACCGCCTCGCGCCGAAGCGCCGCAGTGCCGCGAGGGATGAACGTGCATCCCACAAGCATGGTAGCGAAGCCGGACACGAGCAAGAGGCACCCGCGCAGCGAGATGCGCTTGGCGGCCCTGTGCCTCATACGCCGTCTCCCAAATTGAGCCGGGCGTGCGCTTCGGCAGCGTCCGGCGGAGCATGCGCCTCGAAGTGACGCCGCAGCGCGTAGCTCATCAGCATGTAATACGCGGTCGGCAGTACCAGCAGCTCCAGAGCGAAGCTCGTGATGAGCCCGAAAATCATCGGTACGGCCAGGTGGCGCATCATGTCCGCGCCCGAGCCCTGGGCCCACAGCAGCGGCGCGAGTCCGACGAGCGCTGCTGACACGGTCATCGTCTTCGGCCGGATGCGGCGCACTGTCGCAGTGTTGATGGCCTCAAGCAGTTCGCCGCGGTTGCGCAGACGGCCGCTCTCCCGGGCCTCCCGCACGCTCACGTCCAGGTACACCAGCAGCACCAGTCCCATCTCGGCCGCGAGCCCGGCCAGCGCGATGACACCGACCCAAACCGCCACCGACAGCTGGTAGTGCATGACCCACAGAGCCCAGAATGCCCCGACGAGACCGAAGGGTACGGCGAGCAGCACGCCAAGCACCCGCATGAGATGACCGGTGGCGAGGAACAGCAACACGACGATGGCGAGCAACGCCAGCGGAACGACGAGCGCAAGGCGTTGATTGGCCGCGTGGATCTGCTGGTACTGCCCGACCCACTGGTATGTGTATCCTGGCGGTAACATGACGCGCCGGGCAATGGCCGCCTCGGCGCGATGAACGTAGCCGACCAGGTCCGACACCTGAGTCGTTACATTGATGTAGTTGACCGTGCGGGTATCGTAGCTGTCGATGGACGGCGGGCCGCCGTCGTAGCGTATCGTCGCGACCATGCCGAGCGCAATGCTGCCGCCGCCCGGCAGCATCACCGGCATCTGCCGCAGCTCCTGCGGCGAGTCGCGCAGGTTGACTGGATAGCGCAGATTGATCGGATAGCGCTCGACGCCGCGCACCATGGTCCCGATCTTCTCTCCGCCGATCGCCATGCTGATGACGCGCTGCACGCCACCGACCGTGAGGCCGTAGCGCGCCGCGACATCCCGCTGCACGTGGATATCCAGATAGTGGCCGCCGAGCGTCTGATTGGCGATGGCGCTGAGGGTGCCGCGCACCGGCGTAATCGCCTGAGCGATGCCGTTAGAGAGCTTGCCGAGGACCGCCAGGTCCGGGCCGCTCACGCGGATGCCGATCAGCGTCTTGCTGCCGCTATTGACCATGTTCGTGCGATTGGCAACCGGCATGGTCCAGTACGGCGGCAGGCCGGGGATGTCGAGCGCCTGGTTAAGACCCTCATGGAACGTACCTGCAGGGCCGCTGAACCCGTTCTCCAGCTGGTCCACCGTCACGGGCTCCCTGTCGGGCCAGAAAGTCTGACGGAACGGCCATTGCAGCCAGTGCGGCCAGTGCCGGTAGAACCGCGCAACCGCCGCGTCGGGCCATTGGTCGCGGGGCTTGAGGTGCACGATGGTGTCGAGCATCCCGAGCGACGCATCGTCCGTGGCCGTCTCCGCTCGACCCGACTGCCCGAATACGCTCGCAACCTCAGGGAAACGCATGATGATCCTGTCCGTCTGCTGCAGGATCGCCCGCGCCTCGGTGATACCGAGGCCGGGATAGGTGGTCGGCATGTATTCGAGGTCACCCTCCCAGAGCGGCGGGGTGAACTGGGTGCCCAGGCGCGAGAGCGGCCAGAGGGTCGACAGCACCAATGCGGCCGCCACCGGCAGCAACACCCAGCGGTATCGAATCGCAAACCGAAATACCGGTGCGAATCCGTTCTGCAGCGCCCGGCTGATCGGATTGCGCTGTTCGGGGATGATGCGCTGTGGAACCGCCAGCAGCAGCAGCAGCACCACGGTGGCGACCGCCGCAGTCCAGCGGTGGCGCACGAGCAGCGGCGAGTGCGCAGCAAGGATGAGCACGGCCACCCCGCCGAGCGCGGCGAGCCCGACCGCCAGCGCCAGCTGCAGCCGGCGCGACCACTGGCCCGGGAACAGGTTCGGTTTGATGAAATACACCATCAGCGCCGGGATCAGCGTGATCGAGGCGATCGCTGCGGCCGCCATCGCGAACGTGCCGGTGAGCGCCAGGGGACTGAACATCTTGCCGCTCTCGCCCGGCAGGATGAAGATCGGCAGGAAGCTCACCGCCAGGATCAGCAGGCTGAAAAAGAGACTCGGCGCGACTTCCGCGGCGGCCTGCAGAATGATCTGCCAGCGCTCGCGGCGCTCTTCGCCATTGCGGATGCGCATGTCCTCGGCATTGAGGTGCTGGTGGGCGTTCTCCACCGTCACGATCGCCGAGTCGACCACGACCCCGATGGCAATGGCGATGCCGCTCAGGCTCATAATGTTCGCGCTGACGCCCATCAGGTAGAGGATCGCGAGGCTGATCAGCATGCTGGTCGGAATGACGATGATCGCGATCAGCGCGCTGCGGCCGTGCAGCAGGAATAGGATGCAGACCAGCGCGACCACGATCATCTCTTCCGTCAACGTGTCGGACAGTGTCGAGATGGCACGGTTGATGAGCAGTGTTCGGTCGTATCCAGTCCGGATGAGCACCCCGGGCGGCAGGCTGCGCTGGATCTGCCCGATCTTCTGCTTGACGGCCTCGACCACCCGATAGGTGTTGCCGTGGAAACGCACCACGACGATGCCGCAAGCCGCCTCGCCCTTGCCGTCCCAATCGCAGATCCCCTGCCGCTGCTGCCCACCGAGCTGCAACGTCGCGACGTCCCGCAGGAGAATGGGTGTGCCGTCCGTCTCGCGCCCCACCGGAACCTCGCCGAGCTGCCTGAGGTTCTTCAGGTACCCGCGGCTCCTGACCATGTAGCTGATTTCGCTCTGCTCGATCACCGAGCCGCCGACGTCGTTGTTCGAGTCGCGGATGGCGCGGCGGATCCGGGCAAGCGACAGGTGGTAGGCGCGGATCCGGTTGGGATTGATGATCACCTGGTACTCGCGAACGAATCCGCCGAGCGGCGCAACCTCCGAGACGCCGGACACCGCCTCGAGCTCGAAGCGCATGAACCAGTCCTGCAGGCTGCGCAGACCCGCGAGGCTGACATCGGCATTTTTCAGGGCGGTGCCATCGAGCGGACACACACCCCCATGCGTGAAACCCCGCACGAGCCTCAGGCGGGCGCGCGCGCCGGAAGGTGCGGCCTGCGCCGAGCGGTACCACTTGCCGGTCTGCGCATCCCGCCAGATCCCCTGCGGGTATTGGGCGCAATACCAGCCGGAGAGCAGCGCATATTGGTAGGCCCAACCGACGCCCGTGGCGTCCGGCCCCAGCTGCGGGGTCACGCCGCGGGGCAACTGGGTGCTGGCGTAATTGAGGTATTCCAGCACCCGGCTGCGCGCCCAGTAGAGGTTCGTTCCAGGCTGAAAGGTGACATGGATCAGCGAGTAGTCGAACATGCTCTCGCCGCGGATCGACTCGACCTTCGGCACATCCAGAAGCGCCGTTTCGAGCGGATAGGTCACCTGGTCCTGCACCACATCCGGCGGCTGGCCCATGTCATTGGTCAGCACTAGCACCTGCGTATCGGAGAGGTCCGGCACCGCATCGAGCTTGCTGTGAAAGGCCGCCCAGGCCGACACCGCGATGACCGTGAACGCGAGCAGCAGCACGAGCTCGCGATTCTTGACCGAAAGCTCGATGACTTTTCGGATCACGGTCGTCCTCCCGGATTGTCCATCAGCCGCCCGTCTTGGGACGCTGCGAGGGTCCTCGATACCCGATTGCCTGGCCGCTCACGGCCCCGTCCTGCTTGCGCGCAGGCGCCATCGTCGTTCCGCTCATCGGTTTCGCCCGCTGAGAAGCGCGTGAAACCTGCCGTCCCGGACCCGCACCTGCGGTGAGCTTGCGCGTGAGCTCGCGCATGTTTGACTCGACGTCGATGAGGAACTGCCCGCTCGTGACGACCTCCTCGCCGGCGTTGAGACCGGAGAGGACCTGCACCGCGCCATTGCTGCCGGTCAGTCCCGTCGTGACATCACGGGGCAGGAAACGGCCGTGACCCAGAGCCACCAGCACGACCTTGCCCGTGCCGGTGTGAATCACCGCGGAGGCCGGCGCGAGCAGGACGTTCTTCAAGGGCGTCGTGAGAA
Source organism: Pseudomonadota bacterium (assembly GCA_021838065.1). Classification (GTDB taxonomy): domain Bacteria; phylum Pseudomonadota; class Gammaproteobacteria; order Steroidobacterales; family Steroidobacteraceae; genus 13-2-20CM-66-19. The sequence goes on along the minus strand of JAKCEJ010000019.1, from coordinate 5,089 downwards.
TATCGACCAGGGCGTACATCCCGGGACGGAGCAGTCCGGCGGCATTGGAGAACTGCGCCCGGATCGTGACAGTGTGGGTCCGCGGGTCTTCGGCGGGGTCAATGAAGAAGATCCTGCCCTCAAGCCTCCGGGCCGGATCGGCCGCCACGCGAGCCTGCATCACCTCGCCGAGTTGAATCCACGGCAGCTGGCTGTCGTAGACTTGCGCATCGAGCCACACGCTGCTCAGCTGTTCGATCCGCATGAGCGCCTGACCGCTCTTGATGTAGGATTTCTGCCGGACCGCGACCTTCGAGAGGTATCCGGAGAGCGGGCTCAGAAAGGTCAGATACTCCTGCGCCCGTCGCTGCTGCACAATGCGATCAAGTTGAGCGGCGCTTACGCCAAGGTAGATCAAGCGCCGACGGATTGCCTGATAGATCTTCTGCGCGTCACGCAGCGAGCGCGCATCGCCGCTGGCCCGTGCCAGCGCACGATTGCGCCCGGCCGCCAGAAGCTCTTCCTCAGCGGCGAGAAGCTCGGGGCTGTAGAGCGTGAACAGCGGATCGCCCTTGCGTATTGCCGTACCATTCGTGCTCGCATAGAGCGCTCCAATCCAGCCATCCACACGCGCCGTCACCGCGTAGCTCACGGGTGTTGCCTGTCGAAAATAACCGACGGTGCGCACCGTCTTGTGCAGTGCGCCGCGACGCACCGGGCTGGTCTGCACCGCGAGGTCCTGCTCGATCGCCGGATCGACGGTCACTTCCCCGGGGCTGGCGGCGCCACTCGAGGCGTAGACGGGCACGAGTTTCATCCCCAAGGCACTGATCCCCGGCTTCGGCGAGATCGATGACGGTCCGATCATCGGATCCCACCAGTAGAGGATCTTGCGCTTTGCCTGCGCGGCCCCGGCGGTGGAAAATGGCACAGTGGCAGGTGCGCTCACGTTGTGCGTCGCACGGCTGGACACCAGCCTCGCGCCTGCGATCAGACCAACTCCCGCAGCGGCAAGAAGAGAGATGCCAGTGGCAATCGAGCGTCTCATGGGTCACGGTCCTTCCTGAATCGGTGTCTCATGCAACGGGCTTGGACGTCCTGTCGGGAATGCCATCACCGCGGTCACTCGCATCTGCCGTTGCGCTGGCGAGGTGCTCGGCCTGAGTCTGCGGGCTGTGACGCACCTGGCTCTGCTCTCGCTGCACCCATCAGCCCAGCCTGTTCCGCGCACCGGGCGCGTGAGGAACACCCTAAATGGTGGAGTACGCTCCAGAGTCAATTGAGGTCATTACGGATGCGCACACGCAAGATCCGCATGCCTTCAGGTGTGCATCCGCCACCTCGAGAGGGTGCGCGTCCGCCGCTGCGGCCGGCGTCTGCAGAAACGGCGTGGAAACGGCATGGGTCCTCCTGTGCGCCCGGCTGAGCGAGGCGCCTGTCCGGCTGCCGATGAGCGAGAAACCGCGATACCCGCAGCGGCGAGGCCTGGGGGCTTACTCGCCCCCGATGAGCGCAGCGACGCCGATCGCCATTGCCAATGCCGCGAGCGAGACAGCCGCCATTGCGGCGATACGCCCCCGCGACGGCCGCGCCGGCTGGTGCCTATCGCGGGCCTCTGTGCCGTCTCCGAGGTCCTGTCCGTCCTTGTCAGCCGTCTCGAGCAGGTGATGATGTCGCTCGGCTTTGTGCAGTGATGATCCCTCGCCCTTGTAAACCGTCATCATCCCGTGCTTGAGGCCGTTTGCTACCAGCCACCCGTTCACGGGATATGCCGCCACGAAGCCGACCAGCAATGCCATGCTCATCACAAACCAGAATTCGGGCGTGACGGGGCTCGGCGCCCGCCCGAGGAGTCTGCGGCCGAGCGCCTCGCTCGGCACCATGCCGCTCATCAGAAGATTCATCGACAGGAATTCGGGGACGAACGTGCCGGCCAGCGAGCGCATATAGGAGCCGCCGGCCATATCACGCATGAACATGGCCTGAAACACAGTCCAGCCAAACCCGAATCCAAGCGCGTATTCGAGCGCAACGCCGGTCCGGCGCGGCAGCGTCAGCAGGGCCGCAAGCGCCGCCCCGGCGAGAATGCCGATGCCATCTCCGGCAACACAGTGCATCGTCGAGCCGAGGACCTGACGCCATCGGGCAGCCGTATACCGTTCATGCAGCCCCGGCAGCGGCTCCCGGCAGCCGAGGACGTAAAGAAATGCGCCCACCGGACCGGTATACACGGTCACCAGTACGAACCCCCATTTGAGGACGGACGACTCGGGAGTCCAGCGGATATCGATCGCGACGAACAGCACGGAAGCTGCGGCAAGCAGGAACCAGAGCAGCATCACGCCGTTCAGCATCGCTCCCTCCAATTCGCCATCCCGCGTGCGTCGTGCGCGCCATGCACGCCGCCCGATCCCCAGACGCGACGCTGACGGCCACCGAAAACGAGCGCAGACTCATTGTGCCAGCCGCGAATCTGTCCACGATGGCAAACTCCGCTCGCAGTGCGCCGCGAACCATTGGACTACCGACTCCTCGGCGACTGCTATACGGAACTGCCGCACCGCTTGGGTTAGGACCCTTGCGGTGGCGACCGCCCCCGGGAGCGCGCAGCGCACTACTTCGTTGCGTCTTTGCGGCGAAGCCGCTCATTCTCCATAGAGCCTCGCGATCGCTCGCGGGGAAACACCGAGGAAGTAGAGCGTGAGGCACCCGAAATTGCGCCAACTGCGCCGCCGCCATCCCTCCCGCCGAAACCGCGCCGCGGACGTGCGCGCGACAGACGCAAGCACCGTGAGCCGGCGGCGGCCGGCGCGGCGCATGAGATCGACATCTTCCATCAGCGGCCACGCCCGATAGCCGCCGAGCAGCTGATACAGTTCGCGGTGGATCAGCAAGCCCTGATCGCCATAGGGCAGACCCAGACGGCGCACGCGCCAGGCGACGATGCGCTCCAGCCTTCGTGCGCTGGCGCTTGAGTCATCGAGCCCGAAGCTGAACGCGGCAACGCGCAGGCGATTCGACGCCTGTCCCGTAAAGTTCTGCACATCCCGCAGCCAGTTTCCGGTCAGTTGCGTGTCCGCGTGCAGAAAGAGCAGCCACGGCCCGCGCGCCTCGGTCGCGCCCCTGTGCAGCTGAGCGCCGCGGCCGCGATCCGACGCGATGACCCGAGCCCCCATTCTCAACGCGATCGCGACGGTCTCATCTGTCGAACTCCCGTCGACAACGACCGTCTCAGCGGCTCCTCGGCAGGCCGAGAGCGTCTCAGGGAGGTGACGGGCCGCGTTCAGCGCCGGGATGATGACCGACACGTCCGGCCGAGCGGCGGCGTGTTCGGCAATGTCCACCGCCATATCCCCTCACCTCACGGAAAGCAGCAGACGCACGAGACGCCTCGGCCAGGGGCTGAAGAGCTTCGGACCGTAGAAGGCGCTCACGGCCGCCTTCGCCAGTTCCCCGCGGGTCGGATAGGCAACCATGAGGTCGCTGAGCGCGCTGAGCCTGAGCCGCCTCGTGATCGCAAGCCCCCAGAGCGGGATGTGCTCCCCGGCATGCGGGGCAAGCATGCCGGCGCCGAGTAGGGTCCCGCGCCTGTCGATGACCACTTTGAGGGCGCCGCCCGTCTGACGCTCGGTGCGGGCGCGATCATTCTCGGCAAGACTTGCGTGCACGACCTGGACGGACGCACCGAACCGCTCGCGTGCCTGCGACTCGGTGAGGCCGACGTGCGCGAGCTCCGGATCGCAGTAAGTCACCCGTGGCAGGGCGTGGTAATCGGCCTTGGCGCGCAGTCGGAACAGGGCATTGCGGATCACGATCCCGGCCTGATGGCCGGCGACGTGGGTAAACTGCGGCGGCCCGATGACATCGCCCAGTGCATAGACCCGCCTGTTGGTGGTTCGCAGTCGCTCATCGACCGTGATGCCCCGCGAAGTGTAGGCGATTCCCGCGCGCTCGAGAGCGAGACCCGCGAGCCTCGGCTGCCGTCCCGCAGCAACCAGCAGATGCGAGCCCGTCACCTCCCGGCGGCTAGAGTCTCTAATGACGACACCGCCCGCCGCGCGCGCGACCGCGGAAATCCGCGCGCCCTCGCGGATGTCAATGCCGTCCGCTGCAAGCCGCTCGCGAAGTATTTTCACGAGCTCCGGCTCATCGCGCGGCAGGAGCGATCCTTGTTCAAACAGCGTTACCGCGCTGCCGAGGCGGCAAAACGCCTGCGCCATCTCCACTCCTAGCGGCCCTGCGCCGATAATGAGCAGATGCGCGGGACGCTCACTGAGCGCAAAGAGCGTTTCATTCGTGAGCACCGGAACATCACCGATGCCCGCAATTGCAGGAATGACTGCCGAGGAGCCCGCTGCAATCACGAAACGCCGCGCACGGACGTGAATGTCACCGCCGCTCACCTCCTCGCGGCCGGTGAACGCCGCCTGCGCACGGATAACCCGCACACCCAGTCCCTCGAGCCGCTCGACCGAATCGTGCGGAGCGATCTGCGCGATGACCTCGCGTACGTGCCTCATGACGGCGGGGAAGTCGACCTGCGGCGCACTCGAGCTCACACCGAATTGCCGCGCGTCCACCACGGCATGCGCGGCATGCGCCGCCGCAAGCAGAGCCTTGGAGGGGACACAGCCATAGTTGAGGCAGTCCCCGCCCATCTCACCCCGTTCGAACAGAACGGTTCGTGCCCCGAGCTGCGCAGCGCCGACCGCCACCGACAGTCCGGCGGCACCGGCCCCGATGACGCAAACGTCGCAGTCGAGTGAATCGGCCATTTTGGAACCCCATCCTGACGAGGCCTGCGAACCGCCTCTGGTGGGTCGGCTTTGCGATGCCTCTTGCCCGTGCGAGCGCCCCAGCGCCTGCAGGTATCCGGGCGCAATAGGTTGCCCGAACCGCAGAGCTCAGTCCATCGGACCGCAACCATTCGCGGCAGGCATTGGGTCACGCAGCGCTGCGTGCTTGCGGTCTCGCCGGATCTCTCGCGCCGGACCGCCAGGCGCAGGCGACTGCGCGGCGTCGGCCAGTCAGGACGCCGTCGCGAGCTTGCCCTCGAGGTGGCGGGCGAGCTCGGCGATGGTCGGGAAGTCGAACAGCTCAGTGAGGTCGA
>JAKCEJ010000275.1 GCA_021838065.1 Pseudomonadota bacterium | reverse complement strand
GGCCTTGCGGAGTACGCGAGGTCCCCGGGCGAGGCTTGCGGTGAGCCATCCCCGAGGCGCCGTGCATGACTGCTTGAGCCGCCGTGAGGAGCAAGCAGCGCGCTCCGCCCAGCCGGCCGCTTCGGCGTTGTCACCGGCCAGCATGAGTGCGAAGGCCCGTGTCCCCATCATGGCGTAGTCGAGCGGATCGATCGGACTGAAGCGCATCGCCGACTCGACATGAGCGCGGCCCTCGGACCGTATCCCGCTAGGACCTCGGTCTAGGCCTGGGCATAGATCCCCTGGGCATAGTTCGGACTCGTGCCGGCCGCACCCGACGTCGAGGAGTCGCTGATTTCCGCGCACGGCAAGCCCATCGAGCAGCCCGGCCCACACGATGAACTTGCCGCGTCGAGTGGTATACAGGTCGCTCGAGGCCGCCAGTGCGAAGATCAGGGCCGCGGTCGCGAGATCCGGCAGTGACACCCCGAACACCACGAACGCGATGAGCCAGGCGAGGCCGGTCGCGACCGCCGTCGCGGCCAGTCCGACGAATACGTACGGCGCGTCGATGCCATAATCGGCCCGCGCAGCGGATTGGGCGCGTGAGCGAATCGGCGGCGATCCTTGTTGATCGGCCGCGAGTCTGTCGCTCGACCTGACGGAGCGTCTGTGCGCAGCGGCGCGAGCCTCAGCGGCCGAGCGCCTCGATCACCGCGGCGAGCTCGCCGCGCACCTTCTCGGCCGTCTCGCGCAGCGATTCGTTGCCGGTGCGCTCGAGCGAGGTGACCGGATCGACGCTCGCCACTTCCACCCGGTGCTCGGCTGTCTCGCGCACGATGACGTTGCACGGCAGCAGCACGCCGAGGCGCGTCTCGCTCTGCAGCGCCTGGTGGGCGAGACGCGGGTTGCATGCCCCGAGAATGCGGTACTTGGGCATCTCGGCGCCGATCTTCGCCTTCAGGGTCGCCTGCACGTCAATGTCGGTGAGCACGCCGAAGCCGCGCTCCTTCAGCCGTTCGGTCACCTCACGCACAGTTGCATCGAAATCCTGGTCGAGTGTCTTGGCGATGTAGTAGCTCATGATGTTCTCCGCGCGCAGGATGCGCGAGTCAGCCTTTAAGGGAGTCCATGTCGATGACGAAGCGGTACTTGACGTCGGCCTTGAGCAGCCGCTCGTAGGCTTCGTTCACCCGTTGAATGGGGATGACCTCGACGTCGGCGGTGATGTTGTGCTCGCCGCAGAAATCGAGCATCTCCTGCGTCTCGGGCAGCCCGCCGTTGATGGAGCCGCAGAGGCTGCGCTGGCCGCTGAGGAGCGCGAAGGCCGGGATCTGGAAGGGCTGCTCGGGGGCGCCCACCAGGGTGAGGTTGCCGTCATTGCCGAGCAGCTCGAGATAGGCGGTGATGTCGTGCGCGGCCGAGACGGTATCGAGAATGAAATCGAAGCTGCTGGCGTGCCGGCGCATCTCCTCGGCGTTGCGGGTGACGATCACCGCATCCGCGCCGAGCCGGCGCGCATCGTCGCGCTTGGCCGGGGAGGTGGTGAGCACGTGCACCTGCGCGCCCATCGCGTGGGCGAGCTTCACGCCCATGTGCCCGAGTCCGCCGAGTCCGATGACGCCGACCCTGGTGCCCTTGCCGACGCGCCGGCGGCGCAGCGGCGCATAGGTGGTGATGCCGGCGCACAGCAGCGGTGCGGCGCCGGCCGGATCGAGGTTCGCGGGGATGCGCACCACGAAACGCTCATCCACCACGATGCTCTCGGAGTAGCCGCCGTAGGTCACCCCGCCGGTGTGCCTGTCAGGCGCGTTGTACGTGAGCACGACGTTGGGGCAGAGCTGCTCGTGACCGGCGCGGCATTCGGGGCAGGTGCCGTCGGAGTCGACCTGACAGCCGACACCGACCAGATCGCCGCGCTGGTAGCGCTTGACCGCCGCGCCGACCGCGCTGACGCGCCCGACGATCTCGTGGCCGGGCACCAGCGGATAGACCGCCGGCATCACCTCGTGCCACTCGTCGCGCACCAGGTGCAGATCCGAGTGGCACACGCCGCAGAAGAGGATCTCGATGCGCACGTCGCTCGCGGTCGGCTCGCGCCGCTCGATGGCGTGCGCAGCGAGGGGCGAGACGGCGCTCGCGGCCGCGTATGCTTTGGCCTGATACATCGATTCGGACTCCTTGGAAACGGACTGTGCGTTTCGCTTACCGGTCGACCATGCGGCTCATCTCTGCCGAGTAGCGCTCGCCCTGCACCGGGATGCGCGCGGCCGCCGCTTCGATCTGCGCGGTCTCCTCGGGTGAGAGTGCGACGCGAGCGGCGGCGATATTCTCCTCCAGACGCGCAAGGCGAGTCGTGCCCGGAATCGGCACGATCCACGGTTTCTTTGCAAGCAGCCAGGCTAGGGCGAGCTGCGCGGCGGTGAGCCCCCGGGGCGCAGCGGTCGCCTCGAGCACATCGACCAGCGCCTTGTTCGCCTTGCGCGCCTCGACGGCAAAGCGCGGTACGGTGTTGCGGAAATCCGTGGCGTCGAAGGCGGTGTGCTCATCGATCTTGCCGGTGAGAAAGCCCCGGCCGAGCGGGCTGAACGGCACGAAGCCGATGCCGAGCGCCTCGAGCGCCGGCAGCACCTCCTGCTCCGGCTCGCGCCACCACAGCGAGTACTCGCTCTGCAGCGCTGTCACAGGCTGCACCGCGTGGGCGCGCCGCAGGGTGCTGACTCCGGCCTCCGACAGCCCGAAGTGGCGCACCTTGCCGGCACGGATCAGCTCCCCGACCGCGCCCGCCACGTCCTCGATGGGCACATCCGGATCGACCCGGTGCTGATAGAAGAGGTCGATGGTCTCGCGCTTCAGGCGCCGCAGCGAGGCTTCCGCCACCTCGCGGATGTGCGCCGGGCGGCTGTCGAGGCCGCCCTGGCGATTTCCCTGGGTGCCGATGCGGAAGCCGAACTTGGTCGCGATCACGACCTTCTCGCGCACCGCCTCGAGCGCCTCGCCGAGCAGCTCCTCATTGGTGAACGGCCCGTAGGCCTCGGCGGTATCGAAAAAGGTGATGCCGCGCTCGAGCGCCGCGTGCAGCAGGGCGATCATCTCGCGCTTAGCGCGCGGCGGGCCGTAGCCGAAGCTCATGCCCATGCAGCCGAGGCCGAGGGCCGAGACTTCGAGCGCGTACGTTCCGGTGCCGAGTGTGCGTGTCTGCATGGCGACTCCTTCGTTCGCGCCGCGGGGCGTTCAGAGTAGGGCGGCGCGCGTCTTTCCGCCAGATGCGCGCCGCTCGGCGCGGCGGACCCCGAGCCTGGACTGAAGCGCGCGCCGCGGCGGATTCATGCCAAAATGCGCCATCGGGGCGCCGCGGCGCCCGCAGGGGAGCTTCCATGCACTCGCGCACCGTTCTCTATGCTTCCGTCCTGGCCCTGCTGACCTCCTTCGCGGCACAGGCGAGTCCGGCGTCGCTTACGCTGCGGGATTTCCGCGCCCTGGTGCGCTTCGGCACGCCGCATTTCTCGCCCGACGGGCAGCGCATCGCGTTTCGCACCGTCCGGCCGGACTTCGTGCACGACCGCTGGGTCTCGACCCTGCGGGTGATGAGCACGCAGGGCGGACCGGCCCCCGCGCTGGTGCGCGGCATGCGCGGCCTGTCGATGGTGCGCTGGTCCCCGGATGCCCGCAGCATCGCCTTCATTGCCCAGGTGGGCACGCAGGCGGCTCAAGTCTATGTGGTGAGCGCCGCCGGCGGCACACCGCATGCGCTCACCGATGCACCGCGGGGCGTCGAGCAGTTCGCCTTCAGTCCGAACGGACAGACGATCGCCTACGTCACCCCGGACAAATCCCCGTTGAGCGCACGCCAGCAGCGCACGCACCACGATCTGTTCGTCATCCACGACGATGACTACCTCATCAACCGGCCGCCGGTCGCCTCCGAGATCTGGCTGATGCCCGTCAAGGGCGGGATGGCGCGAGAGCTCACCTACGGGCCGGGCAGCGTGCTCGAGACCGCACCGCCGATCGGCGGCGGCATCAGTGCGCCATCGTGGTCGGCGGACGGACAGTGGATCGTCTACACCCGCCAGGCCGATGCGGACGACGGGGACAGCGATCGCACCACCATCATGGCGGTGAGCGTG
>JAKCEJ010000018.1 GCA_021838065.1 Pseudomonadota bacterium | reverse complement strand
TGAAGCGTCCGAATACCGGTGAGGCGGTGGCTTGGAGAGCCTCTCAGTGAGGCACCTCTTACAAAGAGGCGCGTAATCTAGCAACCGATAGCACATTGAGCAAGGCAACATGTATGATTTCGGGACGTACTTCCTATGTGCCTGAAACCCCGATGGCCCTGACCCGCGCGCAAGTCGAAAACATCGCCCACCTGGCCCGCCTCGAGCTCGAGGCGGGCGAGATTGCGCAGTTCCAGCAGAGCCTCTCGCGCATCGTCGATTTCATCGGCGAGCTCGAGCGGGGGGACACCGCAGGCGTGGCGCCCATGGCCCATCCGCTGCCGGGCCTCGCGCAGCGGCTGCGCCCCGATGCGGTCACCGAGCGGGACGAGCACGAGCTGTACCAGAGGAACGCGCCGCAGGTCGCCTCGGGGCTCTACCTCGTGCCCAAGGTCATCGAATGAGGCCGCGGATCCCGTGATTCACCGCCAGACGCTCACTCAGCTGGCCGCGGACCTGCGGGCCCGCAAGGTCTCCAGCGTCGAGCTGGTGCGCGCGTTCCTCGCGCGCATCGAGGCGAGCCAGCCGGTGCTGAACGCGTTCGTCTCGGTCACCGCCGAGCAGGCGCTCGCCGAGGCCGAGGCGGCCGACCGGGCGCTCGCGGCCGGCCGGGGCGGGGCGCTCGCCGGCGTGCCCATCGGGCACAAGGACCTCTTCTGCACGGCCGGCGTGCGCACGACGTGCGGCTCGCGGATGCTTGAGAACTTCGTGTCGCCATATGACGCCACCGTGGTGGCGCGCCTGAAGGCCGCCGGAGCGGTGGTGCTCGGCAAGCTCAATATGGACGAGTTCGCCATGGGCTCTTCGAACGAGACTAGCTACTTCGGCCCGGTGCGCAATCCCTGGAACACCGAGCTCGTGCCCGGCGGCTCCTCGGGCGGCTCGGCGGCGGCGGTGGCTGCGCGGTTGCTCCCGGCGGCCACGGCCACCGATACCGGCGGCTCGATCCGCCAGCCGGCCGCGTTCTGCGGTATCACCGGCATCAAGCCGACCTACGGCCGGGTCTCGCGCTACGGCATGATCGCCTTCGCCTCGAGCCTCGATCAGGGCGGGGTGCTCGCCGCGAGCGCCGAGGACGCCGCCCGCATGCTGCGCGAGATGGCCGGGTTCGATCCGCGCGATTCCACCAGCGTCGATGCGCCGGTGCCCGATTATCCGGCCGGCCTCGGCGAGCCGCTGGCGGGTGTGAGGATCGGTCTGGTGAGGGAGTTCCTCGACAAGGGGCTCGACCCCGAGTACGAGCGCTGCGTGCGCGAGGCGCTCGCGGTGTTCGAGCGCCTCGGCGCGAGCCTGCGCGAGGTCAGCCTGCCGAACATTCCGCTGTCGGTGCCGGCCTACTACGTGGTGGCGCCGGCGGAGTGCTCGTCCAATCTCGCGCGCTACGACGGGGTGCGCTTCGGCCATCGCTGCGCCGATGCGCGCGACCTGCAGGACCTGTACAAGCGCTCGCGCTCCGAGGGATTCGGCGCCGAGGTGAAGCGGCGCATCATGACCGGCACCTACGTGCTCTCGGCCGGCTACTACGACGCGTACTATCTTAAGGCCCAGCGCGTGCGCCGGCTCATCGCCGGGGACTTCGAGCGCGCCTTTGGCGAGGTCGATCTGCTGATGGGGCCGACCACGCCCACGGCCGCCTTCGCGCTCGGGGCGAAGACCGCCGATCCGATCACCATGTACCTGAACGACATCTACACCATCAGCGCGAATCTCGCCGGCGTGCCGGCGATGTCCGTGCCGTGCGGGTTCGCCGCGGGACTGCCGGTCGGCCTGCAGATCATCGGGCCGCACTTCGCCGAGCAGCGGCTGCTGCACGCCGCGCACCGCTACCAGCTCGAGACCGACTGGCACCGGCGCATCCCGGAGCGCTTCGCATGAGCGCCTGGGAGACGGTCATCGGGCTGGAGATCCACGCCCAGCTCGCCACCCGCTCGAAGATTTTCTCCGGGGCGGCCACGGCCTACGGGGCCGCACCCAACACCCAGGCCTGCCTGGTCGATCTGGGCTATCCGGGCGTCCTGCCGGTGCTCAACGCCGAGGCGGTGCGCATGGCGGTGCGCTTCGGGCTCGCCATCGGCGCGCGCATCGCGCGCCAGTCGGTGTTCGCGCGCAAGAATTACTTTTACCCCGACCTGCCCAAGGGCTATCAGATCAGCCAGTACGAGCTGCCGATCGTCGCCGGTGGCGCGATCGACATCGTCCTTGAGGACGGGTCGGTCAAGCGTATCGGGGTGACGCGCGCGCATCTGGAGGAGGACGCGGGCAAGTCGCTGCACGAGGGGCTCGGCTCGCTCACCGGCATCGACCTCAACCGCGCCGGCACGCCGCTCATCGAGATCGTCTCGGAGCCCGAGATGCGCTCGGCCCGGGAGGCGGTGGCCTACATGAAGAAGGTGCACACCCTGGTGCGCTACCTCGAGATCTGCGACGGCAACATGCAGGAGGGCTCGTTCCGCTGCGATGCGAACGTGTCGGTGCGGCCGGCGGGCTCGGACCAGTTCGGCACCCGCGCCGAGATCAAGAACATCAACTCCTTCCGCTACGTGGAGAAGGCGATCCAGTACGAGGTCGCGCGCCAGATCGAGCTGATCGAGTCCGGCGGCAAGGTGGTCCAGGAGACGCGCCTGTACGATCCGGACAAGGGCGAGACGCGCTCGATGCGCTCGAAGGAAGAGGCGAACGATTACCGCTACTTCCCCGATCCGGACCTGCTGCCGCTCGAGATCGAGGCGGCGTACATCGAGACGGTGCGCGCCGGATTGCCCGAGCTGCCGGACGCGAAGGCGGCCCGTTTCGTCGGTCAGTACGGCCTCTCGGCTTACGACGCCGGCGTGCTCACCGCCAGCCGCGATCTCGCCGAGTACTACGAGGCGGTGGTGCGGGCCGTGCCCGAGCAACCCAAGCTCGCGGCGAACTGGGTCATGGGTGATCTGGCGGCGGCCCTGAACAAGGAAGGGCTCGAGATCGACTCGGGCAGGCTCCCGGCCGAGGCTCTGGCGGGCCTGCTCGCGCGCATCGCCGACCAGACGATCTCCGGCAAGATCGCCAAGGAGGTGTTCGAGGCCATGTGGGCGGGCGGCGAGCGCGCCGATGCCATCATCGAGGCCAAGGGCCTGAAGCAGATCACCGACACCGGCGCGATCGAGCGGGCCATCGAAGCGGTCATGGCGAAGAATCCGGCCCAGCTTGCCGACTATCGTGCCGGCAAGGACAAGCTGTTCGGCTTTTTCGTCGGCCAGGTCATGAAGGCGACCCAGGGCAAGGCCAATCCCGCCCAGCTCAACGAGCTGCTGAAGAAGAAACTCCCCGGTTGAGTCACGGGGGCGAATGCCCCATGCTGGCAGTATGGACGCCGACATCGGATCCGACACGGTTCGCCGCTTTCTCGTCGAGGGCCAGCCGGTGCGAGGGCACCGGGTGCGCCTCAGTGAGGCGTGGCGCGAGCTGCGCGCCAACGGGCAGTACCCGCCGGCGGTGCAGGCGCTGCTCGGGGAAGCCGTCGCCGCCGCGGTGTTGCTGGCCGCGACGCTGAAGTTTCGCGGGCGGCTGACCATGCAGATGCAGGGCCACGGGGCGGTGAGCCTGCTCGTGGCGCAGTGCACGCACGAGTTCGGGGTGCGCGCGGTCGCGCACTACGATGAGACCCGGGCGGCGGCGATCGAGGGCGAGGCATGCGTGGGCGAGGCGTTCCGGGCCCTCGCGGGCGAGGGTGGCCGCTTCACCGTCACCATCGAGGCGGACGAGCGCAATCTGCGCTATCAGGGCATCGTGCCGCTCACCGGAGAGTCGCTCGCACAGTCTCTGGAGGCCTACTTCAGCGCCTCCGAGCAGCTGCCGACCCGCGTGCAGCTGGCGGCGGACGGCGAGCGCTGCGCAGGGCTGCTGCTGCAGAAGCTGCCGCAGACTGAGGAGGGCTCGGGCGTCGGTGCGTTGTGGCAATCGGTGCGCCGGGGCATGGGGCGTCTCGGGGCCGAAGCGCTGTTGAGCCAGGGGCTCGAGGCGTTGCTCGGGACCGTGCTCCCCGAGCACGACGTGCGTGTGTTCCGTGGCACGCCGGTGACGTTCGAGTGCCGCTGCGGTGAAGGGCGGGTTACCTCGCTCCTGCGTGCGCTCGGCCCGAATGAGGTCCGGGAGATACTCGCCGAGGAAGGCGCCGTCACGGTGACCTGCGAGTTCTGCCGCCGCCCCTATCGCTTCGATGCGCAGGCCGTCGAGGCGCTGTTCACGGACAGCGGCGCGGCGGATATCTCGCCGCTGATTCACTGACTGCGCGGCCCGAGCCCGCAGGGCGAGTCCCCGCCGTGGCACCGCATCGGCCGCAGCACAGGGCCAAGGCCCGACCCCATCCTGCCGGCCCGTCGATGCCGTCCGGTGCCTCGTGATTCCCCCATGCTCTTCTGGCTCGGCCAAATCTGGTATGCTGCGATTAAAGATATATGCAATTCTTGAATTAAATGTCCCCATCGCAGCAGTTGCTGGTCTGGCTGCGAGCCGCCGCGGAGGCCACGCGGCTGCGGCTGCTGGTGCTGTGCGCGGAGCGCGAGCTGAGCGTCTCGGACCTGGCCGAGGTCCTCGGCCAGAGCGAGCCGCGCGTGTCGCGGCACCTGCGCATCCTGACCGAGGCCGGGCTCATCGAGCGGGTCCGGCAGGGACAGTGGGTGCACTACCGCCTGAACCGCGCCACGCCGGCCGCAGGCTTCGCGCTCGGGCTGCTCGGACAGCTCGATCGGGCCGACCGGGTGCTCACGCAGGACCGGCAGCGGGCGCGCGCGCCCGGTGCGGCCGGCGGTGCCACTCCGGCCGTCTCGAGGCTCGGGCGCGAACTGCGCGCGGTGCTCGAAGCGGAAATGACGCCGCGGGCGGCATCGGCGCTGCTGGTGGGCGTAGAGCATCCGGAGTTGCTGCTGAGCGTGGTGCAGCGCGCGGCGCAGTGCACGGCGATCGCGCAGTCGCGCCGCTCGGCGCAGGCGATCCGGGCCATGCTCGAGCGCGAGCAGCTCACCTGCCGCATCGTGCTCGCCGCCGGCGCACAGCCATTGACGCAGCGGGACCCGCAGCGCCTCGGCGGGCCGTTCGAGGCCGTGGTGATTGACCGCCTCGCGCACAGCGGCAGCGCCGAGCCGGCGTTGCTCGCGGCGGCGCGCGCGGCACTCGCGGCCGAGGGGCGGCTGTGGCTGTTCGAGCGCTACGAGGCCGGCGCCAGCGAGCGTGTCGTCGAGCATCCCATCGCGCGCCTGCGGCGCCGACTCGCCGAGGCGGGCCTCGATTGCCAGAGAATCCGCCCCATCGAGGCCGATGGCCGGCACGTGCTGGCCGCATCCGCCGTGCCGATGCCCGGCGGCCTGTCCATGAGCCGCGCCGGCTGAGGCGCGCGCACGAGCCGCGGCCGCGCGCCGCGCATGCCATAGGGGACGATCGTGATCAACGTTTCATTTGAGTTCTTTCCGCCGGCCGACGCCAACATGGAGGCGACGCTGTGGCATTCCATCGAGCGGCTCGGGCCGCTCGGGCCGCGTTTCGTCTCGGTCACCTATGGCGCGGACGGCTCGACGCGCACGCGCACCCACCATGTGGTGAGCCGCATTCAGCGCGAGACCGCCCTCACCGGGGCGCCGCACCTGACCTGCGTCGGGGCGAGCCGCGCCGAGGTGCTCGACATCGCGCGCCAGTACTGGGAGCAGGGCGTGCGCCACATCGTGGCGCTGCGCGGCGATCCGCCGCAGGGCGCCGAGCGCTACGCGCCGCATCCGGACGGGTTCGCGTATGCGGCCGACCTGGTGGCCGGGCTGCGCCGCGTGGCGGACTTCGAGATCTCGGTGGCGGCCTACCCCGAGACCCATCCGGAGGCGCCCTCGCCGCAGTCCGATCTCGACAATCTCAAGCGCAAGCTCGATGCCGGCGCGACGCGCGCCATCACGCAGTTCTTCTTCGACACCGAGGCCTTCCTGCGCTTCCGCGACCGCTGTGCCGCCGCCGGGATCGGCGCCCCGATCGTGCCCGGGATCCTGCCGATCACCCGCTTTGAGCGGGTGCGCCGGATCGCCGAGCGCTGCCGCACGAGCATCCCGCCCTGGCTCGAGGAGCGCTTCTCGGGCCTGGAGGAGGATCAGGAGACGCGCCGGCTGATCGCGGCAAGCGTGGCCATCGAGCAGGTCAAGACGCTCGAGCGGCACGGGGTGTGCGACTTCCATTTCTACACGCTCAACCGCGCCGAGCTCACCTTTGCCATCTGTCACACGCTGGGACTGCGCCCCGGTGCGCAAACGCCTGCCGCTGCAGGGCGCGCGCAAGCCTCCGGAGAAGTGAAATGACAGTCTGCCAGCACGCCGAACATCCCTCGGGACTGCACGAGGCGGCGCCGGCCGCGAGGCCGCGCGAGGCCGCCGAGCCGGTGCCGGCGATGCCCTTTGCCGTGGAACCGGTGGATGAGACTGCGCGCCGCGAGCGCATCGGCCGCCTGCGCCGGCTGCTCGATGAGCGGGTAGTGCTGCTCGATGGGGCCATGGGCACCATGGTGCAGCGTCACCGGCTCGACGAGGCGGCGTTCCGCGGCGAGCGCTTCGCCGCCCATGGCCGCGACCTCAAGGGCAACAACGACATCCTCACGCTCACGCAGCCGCAGATCATCGCCGGCATCCATCGGGCCTATCTCGAGGCCGGCGCCGACATCATCGAGACCAACACGTTCAATTCGAGCGCGGTCTCGCAGGCCGATTACGGCACGCAGGCGCTGGTGGGGGAGCTGAACTATCGCGCGGCGCGCCTGGCGCGCGAGGCCGCGGACGAATTCGCCGCCGCCGGCCGGCCGGCGTTCGTGGCGGGCTCGCTCGGTCCGACCAGCCGCATGACGTCGCTCTCCCCGGACGTCAACGATCCGGGCTTTCGCAGCGTGACCTTCGATGATCTCACCGCGACCTACCTCGAGTCGGCGCGGGCGCTGCTCGCCGGCGGCGCCGATCTGCTGCTCATCGAGACGGTGATCGACACGCTGAACGCCAAGGCGGCGATCTATGCGGCGCTCGAGCTGTTCGAGACGAGCGGCATCGAAGTGCCGATCATCATCTCCGGCACCATCACCGATGCGTCGGGGCGGATTCTCTCGGGCCAGACGCCCGAGGCCTTCTGGAACTCCATCCGCCATGCCCGGCCGCTCGCGGTGGGCTTCAACTGCGCGCTCGGCGGGCGGCAGCTGCGCCCGCACATCGAGGAACTCGGCCGCCTGTGCGATACGCACATCTGCGCCTATCCGAACGCGGGCCTGCCGAATGCCTTCGGCGAATACGACGAGCAGGCCGCCGAGACCGCCGAGATCATCGGCGAGTACGCGGCCGCGGGACTCATCAACATCGTCGGCGGCTGCTGCGGCACGACGCCCGAGCACATCCGCCTGATGCGCCAGGCGGTCGGCGCGCAGCGGCCGCGCAAAGTGCCGGCAGTGCCCGTGAAGTGCCGCCTCTCCGGGCTCGAGCCGCTCGACATCGATGCGGAGTCGCTCTTCGTCAATGTCGGGGAGCGCACCAACGTCACCGGCTCGGCGCGCTTCCGCAAGCTGATTGAGGCGGGCGACTACGGCGCAGCGCTCGAGGTGGCCCGCCAGCAGGTCGCAAGCGGTGCCCAGGTGATCGACATCAACATGGACGAGGGCATGCTCGAGTCCGAGGCGGCCATGGTCCGCTTCGTGAATCTCGTGGCGGCCGAGCCGGACGTCGCGCGGGTGCCGGTGATGCTCGACTCCTCGAAGTGGACGGTGCTCGAGGCGGGCCTGAAGTGCCTGCAGGGCAAGGGTATCGTCAACTCCATCAGCTTGAAGGAAGGCGAGGAGGCGTTCCTCGAGCGCGCCCGTGCGGTGCGCCGCTATGGCGCGGCGGTCGTGGTCATGGCGTTCGACGAGCAGGGGCAGGCCGATACGGTCGAGCGGCGCGTGGCGGTCTGCGAGCGCGCCTACCGGCTGCTCACCGGGGAGGTCGGATTCCTGCCCGAGGACATCATCTTCGATCCGAACATCTTCGCGGTGGCCACGGGCATCGAGGAGCACAACGGCTACGCCCTGGCGTTCATCGAGGCGACCCGGCGGATCAAGGAGAAGCTGCCGCACGCGATGGTGAGCGGCGGGGTGAGCAACGTGAGCTTCTCGTTCCGCGGCAACGACACGGTGCGCGAGGCGATGCATTCGGTGTTTCTCTACCATGCGATCAAGGCCGGCATGGACATGGGCATCGTCAATGCCGGACAGCTCGCCATCTACGCCGAGATCGCCCCGGAGCTGCGCGACGCCGTCGAGGACGTGATCCTCAACAGGCGCGAGGATGCGACCGAGCGGCTGCTCGCGATCGCCGAGCGCTTCAAGAGCGGCGGCGCGGCCAAGCGCAAGGACGATCTCGAGTGGCGCAAGCTGCCGGTCGGCAAGCGCCTCGAGCACGCGCTCGTCAAGGGGATCGACGATTTCATCCTCGAGGATACCGAGGAGGCCCGCCTCGCCTTCCCGCACCCGCTCGAGGTCATCGAAGGGCCACTGATGGACGGGATGAACATCGTCGGCGACCTGTTCGGCGTCGGCAAGATGTTCCTGCCCCAGGTGGTCAAGAGCGCGCGGGTGATGAAGCGCGCGGTGGCGCACCTGGTGCCGTTCATCGAGCAGAGCAAGGCGGCCGGGGCGCGCCGCACGAATGGCCGGGTGGTCATGGCTACCGTCAAGGGCGACGTGCACGACATCGGCAAGAACATCGTCGGCGTGGTGCTGCAGTGCAACAACTTCGAAGTGATCGATCTCGGTGTCATGGTGCCGTGCGAGCGCATCCTCGAGACCGCGCGGCGCGAGAACGCCGACTTCATCGGGCTCTCGGGGCTGATCACCCCCTCGCTCGATGAGATGGTGCACGTCGCCCGCGAGATGCAGCGGCAGGACTTCAAGGTGCCGCTGCTGATCGGCGGGGCCACTACCTCCCCGGCGCACACCTCGGTCAAGATCGCCCCCGAGTACCGCACGGCAGTGGTGTACGTCAAGGACGCCTCACGGTCGGTGAGCGTGTGCCAGACGCTCGCCAATCCCGAGTCGCGCACTGCGTTCCTCGACAAGGTCAGCGTCGAGCACGAGCGGCGCCGCGAGCAGCACGCCGGGCGCAAGGTCAAGGCCCCGGCGCTGAAGCTCGCCGAGGCGCGCGCCAACCGCCAGCGCATCGACTGGGCGAGCTATGCGGCGCCCGTGCCGCGCTCCCCGGGCGTGCAGCGCTTCGCCGACTATCCGCTCACGGAGCTGCTCGCGTACATCGACTGGATGCCGTTCTTCAACGCCTGGGAGTTCGCGGGAAAATTCCCCGATCTGCTCACCGATCCCACGGTCGGGGAGGCGGCGAGCAACCTCTACGCCGATGCGCGGCGCATGCTCGATCGCATCGTCGAGGAGCGCTGGCTGAAGGCGCAGGCGGTGATCGGCCTGTTTGCGGCGAACGCGGCGGGCGATGACGTCGAGGTGTATGCCGATGAGCAGCGCGGCAGAGCGCTCGCGACGCTCTCGTTCCTGCGCCAGCAGAAGGACAAGCCCGCCGGCCAGCCGCATGTGTCGCTCGCGGACTTCGTCGCGCCGAAATCGAGCGGCGTGCGCGATTACATCGGGGCGTTCGCCGTGACCGCGGGGCTTGGCATCGAGACGCACATCGAGCGCTTCCAGCGCGCGCACGACGATTACTCGGCCATCATTCTCAAGGCGCTCGCCGACCGGCTGGCCGAGGCCGCGGCGGAGCATTTCCACGAGCGGGTGCGGCGCGAGCTGTGGGGCTACGCGCTCGCCGAGGAGCTCACCAACGAGCAATTGGTCCGCGAGCAGTACCGCGGCATCCGCCCGGCGCCGGGCTATCCGGCCTGTCCGGATCACACCGAGAAGGCCAAACTGTGGGCGCTGCTCGAGGTCGACCGCAGCACGGACATCCGCCTGACCGACAGTTTCGCGATGTATCCGACCGCGGCGGTGAGCGGCTGGTATTTCGCGCATCCCGATGCGCGCTATTTCGCCGTGGGCAAGATCGACCGCGATCAAGTGCAGGACTACGCGCAGCGCAAGGGCATCAGCCTCGAGGAGGCCGAAAAGTGGCTCTCACCGAATCTCGGCTACACGCCGTGAGCCCGCTGCCGGGCGCGGGCAGTCAGCCGCCGCGGGACACCTGGCGCAGCTCAAGGTCGCTGAACACGCTCAGCAGGATGGCGGTGTAGAAGATCAGCCCCATCGCGCCGACGGCCAGCACCACTGCGGTCATCACCGCGTGCGCGGCAGCCGCGGCGCGCCCCGCATTGGGCAATATCATGGCCACGATGACCGCCGTGAACAGGTAGACGGCGAAGATGATGCCGAAGCCGATGAGGTACAGCAGTACGGTCCGCCACCAGTGCCCCTGAATCAGGCGCAGACTGTAGAGGAGGCTCTGCAGCACCCCTTTGTGGGTGAGCATGCGGGCGGGCAGAGCGAGTGAGAGCGCGACGGAAATATAGATCGCCGGCAACAGCATCAGCCCGAAGCCGACGGAGCGGTACGGCTCGATGAGCGTCAGGGGCGGGGCGATCAGCACCAGGATCAGCGCGCTGCCGATCAGGCAGATCGCCGCGATCGCCGGGGCCTGCTTCAGGGCGTCGAGCAGGTCCGTCGCCGCCGGCGGCCGGCCGGCGGCGATGGCCGACTGGCGCAGCAGCATCGCCATCCACAGGATGACGAACAGCAGCGAGCCGACGGTGTACAGGGTGACCCACACCGGATCGTTCAGGTCGCCCGGCGCGGGGAACTTGCCGCGCGAGAGGTCATAGAGGGTCGAGAGCTGGCCGAAGAGTATGGCCATCGAGGCGTACGGCAGGCACTTCGGCACCGTGACGCGGAAGATCTTCAGGCTCGCATCGAGCAATTCCGCGAGGGTGCGCGGGCGTGCGGGAGGATAAAGTGTAATGGCCATCGGCCAATCATAACTGTGTCATGACGCGAATCGCCATTGAGTCCGCCGCGGGCACGGTCGGGGAACTGCTCGCCGAGGGCGTGCATCGCCTGCGCGAGGCCCTCGGGAGCGATGCGAACGGCACCCCGCAGCTCGACGCCGAGCTGCTGCTCGCCGCGGCGCTGCGCGTACCGCGCGCGCGGCTGCGTTCGCATCCCGAGCAGCGCCCGGCCGCCGAGGCCGCGCGGCGCTTCGGGGAGTTGCTCGAGCGGCGCGCCGCGGGCGAGCCGGTGGCCTATCTGCTCGGCCGCAAAGGGTTCTGGACGCTCGAGCTCGCCGTGAGTCCGGCCGTTCTCGTGCCGCGCCCCGAGACCGAGCTGCTGATCGAGCGCGCGCTGGCGCTCGGGCCCGCGGCGCACGGGCGGGCGGCGGACCTCGGCACCGGCTCCGGCGCGATCGCCCTCGCGCTCGCATCCGAGCGCCCCGGTTGGCAGATCGTGGCCACCGATCTGTCGGCGCAGGCGCTTGCGGTCGCCCGCGACAACGCCGCAGCGGCGGGCCTCGCCCGCATCGAATTCCGGCAGGGCAGCTGGTGCGAGGCACTCCCGGCCGGGGCATTCGATCTGCTGGTGAGCAATCCGCCGTACATCGCCGCGGATGACCCGGCGCTTGAGGCGCTCGGCCACGAGCCGCGCCTCGCCCTGACTCCCGGGCCGGACGCTCTGGCGTGCCTGCGCGAGATCATTCGTTGCGCGCCCCGGCACCTCGCGCCCGGAGGCTGGCTGCTGCTCGAGCACGGTGCGGCGCAGGGGTCGTCGGTCGCGGGCGAGCTTGCGCAGCGCGGCTTTGTTACAGTGCGCACGCACCGCGATCTGGCGGGGCGCGAGCGCATGACGGAGGGCCAATGGCCGGCAATTCGCTGATTCGATTCGAGACCTCCCATGGCGGCTTCACGGTGGAGCTATACCCCGAGGAGGCGTCGGTGACCGTGGAGAACTTTCTCGCCTACGTGGACGATGGATTCTTCGACGGCACGATCTTTCATCGCATCGTGCCGGGATTCGTGATCCAGGGCGGCGGGCTCGATGCGCAATTCGGCAGCAAGACGACGCGCGAGCCGATCCGCAACGAGGCGAAGAACGGTCTGAAGAACCTGCGCGGGACTCTGTCCATGGCCCGCACCAGCGCCATCGACAGCGCCACCTCGCAGTTCTTCGTCAACCTTGCCGACAACGCTTTCCTCGATCACAGCGCGCGGGACTTCGGCTATGCGGTCTTCGGCCGGGTGACCGAGGGGATGGACACGATCGATGCCATCGCGCGCCTCGCCACCGGGCGGCGCAAGGGCTACCAGGATGCGCCCATGGAGGATGTGCTGATCGTGTCGGCGCGCCGCCTCAGCGGCTGAGCGGGCGTGGGCCTCGGTCGGATCGGGCCGCGCCGCCCGCCGCTCGAGCGATTGGGTTGAAGCGAGACTCGGGCATGCGCAGGCAGGGGTTCGGACCGTGGTTGCGCCGTACGCTGCTGAAGGCGGCGCTGGCGTGGGTTGTGCTCACCGCGCTGCCGGTGCTGGCGCTGCGCTGGGTGCCGCCGCTCACCAGCGCGTTCATGGTGGAGGCGAAGTGGCGCGCGCTGCGCGCCGGGGAGCGCCTCTACCGCACCGACTACCGCTGGGTGCCCTGGGGGCGCATCTCCCCGCAGGCCGGCATCGCTGCGGTCGCCTCCGAGGATCAGACCTTTCCGTTCAATCACGGCTTTGATTTTCACGCCATCGACGACGCGCTTCGCACCGCCGAGCGCGGCGGGCGGCTGCGCGGGGCCAGCACCATCACGCAGCAGGTGGCGAAGAATCTGTTCCTGTGGGGCGGGCGCAGCTGGATCCGCAAGGGCATCGAGGCGTACCTCACCGTGCTGATCGATGTGCTGTGGCCCAAGCAGCGGGTGCTCGAGGTGTACCTCAACATCGCGCAGTTCGGCCACGGCATCTTCGGCGTGCAGGCCGCCGCCGAGCGCTTCTTTCACGAGCCGGCCGCGCGGCTCACCAGCGCGCAGGCGGCGCTGCTTGCGGCGGTGCTGCCCGATCCGGTGCACTGGCACGTGGCGAGCCCCTCGCCCTTCGTGCGCTGGCGCCAGCAGTGGCTGCTGCACCAGATGCGCGATCTCGGCGGACCGGCGTATCTCAAGGCGCGCGCGCCGCCGCGCCCGGGGCGCTGAGGGCGTTCTTCCTTAAGCCTCGATCTCGGCGAGCAGTTCGGCCTGATGCTCGTGCGCGAGCGCATCGAGCAGCTCGTCGAGCTCGCCGTTCATGATCTGCGGCAGCTTGTAGAGCGTCAGGTTGATGCGGTGGTCGGTGACGCGGCCCTGCGGAAAGTTGTAGGTGCGGATGCGCTCGGAGCGGTCGCCGCTGCCGACCTGCAGGCGGCGCGACTGCGCCTGGGCGCTCGTCTGTTTCTCCTGCTCGGCGGCGAGCAGCCGCGCCTGCAGCAGCGAGAGGGCGCGCGAGCGGTTCTTGTGCTGCGAGCGCTCGTCCTGGCATTCCACCACGATCCCGCTCGGCAGGTGGGTGATGCGCACGGCCGAGTCGGTCTTGTTCACGTGCTGGCCGCCGGCGCCGGAGGAGCGGTAGGTGTCGATGCGCAGGTCCGCCGGATTGATCTCGACGCTGGCGATCTCATTGAGCTCGGGCAGGATCGCCACCGTGCAGGCCGAGGTGTGGATGCGCCCCTGCGCCTCGGTGGCCGGCACGCGCTGCACGCGATGCGCGCCGGATTCGAATTTCAGGCGCGAGAAGGCGCCCCGGCCGGCGATGCGGCTGATGATCTCCTTGTAGCCGCCGTGCTCCCCGGGGCTCTCGCTCAATACCTCCACGGTGAAGCCCTTGGACTCCGCGTAGCGCGCGTACATGCGAAAGAGGTCCCCGGCGAACAGCGCCGCCTCGTCCCCGCCGGTGCCGGCGCGGATCTCGAGAAAGAGATTCTTCTCGTCCCGCGGGTCCTGCGGCAGCAGCAGCGCGTTCAGACCCTCCTCGGATGCCGCGATCGCGGCCTCGACCCGGCTCTGCTCCTCCGCCCCGAGGGCGCGCATGCCCGGATCGGCATCGCCGAGCATCTCGCGCGCGGCCGCAAGGTCGCGCTCGAGCGCACGGTAGGCGCCGAGGCGCTCGGCCAGCGGCTGCAGCCGCGCGTATTCGACCGATAGCTCGCGGAATTGCGCCGAGCCGCCGTCGAGGTCGGGCGAGGCCAGCAGCCGTCCCACCTCTTCGAAACGGTCGTAGAGCTTCTCGAGCCGCTGGCGGATGGAGTCCTTCATGGTCGTCGATCGTACGGGGCGCGGCATTCTCCGGGATCGACGCGCGCGCGACAAGGCGCCGGCGCCGCGGGCGGGCCGGCCGGCCGGCTGCGATATAGTGCGCCCCATGTCATCGCATGCTGTCTCCGCGGCCCACCCGCGGCGCGCGCTCACGGCGCTCGCCGCACTCGCTGCGCTCGCGCTCAGCGCCTGTCAGACCGTGCCGGTGCCGCCGGCGCCCGTCACGGCCTGGAACGTCAGGCGCCCGTTTCTGCAGGCGCTCGAGCGCTTTCAGCTCAACGGCCGGGTCGCCGTGGCGGTCGGCCGGCAGGGCTTCAACGCCGATATCCGCTGGACGCAGAACGGGATGCGCACGCGGATGATCCTCAGCGGACCGTTCGGGGCCGGCGCGACCCAGGTGAGCGATGCCGGCGGCGAGCTCAGCGTGATCACCTCGCGGGGGCAGCACCTGGGCAATGCCGCGGCGCGCGCCGCGCTCGAGCGGCAGCTCGGGTTCGATCCGCCGCTCGGGAGCCTGCGCTACTGGATCCTCGGGGTGCCCGATCCGGCCTTGCCGGCGAGTCTCAAGGTGGACGCGACGCAGCGGCTCTCGCGCCTCGAGCAGGCGGGCTGGTCGATCGACTACCGGGCGTACAGTCCGGTGGGGGCCGAGTGGCTGCCGAGGCTGCTGTCGGTGCGCCGCGCCGGGGTGCGCCTGCGGTTGGTGGTGGATGCATGGCATCTGCAGTGAGCGCGCACGAGAGCCTCTGGCCGGCGCCCGCCAAGCTCAATCTCTTTCTGCATGTGACCGGCCGCCGCCCGGACGGTTATCACGAGCTGCAGACGCTTTTCCAGCTCATCGACCTCTGCGACACGGTGGCAATCCAGGTGCGCGAGGACGGACGGATCGAGCGCTGCGCGGGCCCGGCGCAAATCGCCGCCGACGAAGATCTGACCGTGCGCGCCGCGCAGGCGCTGCAGACGGCCGCCGGCGCCCGGCTCGGCGCCTCGATCCGTGTCATCAAGCGGATTCCGATCGGGGGAGGCCTGGGGGGCGGCAGCAGCGATGCGGCCACGGCACTTCTTGCGCTAAACCGGTTGTGGGGCTGCGGGCTGTCCCCGGGTGCCCTTGCCGAGCTTGGGCTGCCGCTAGGCGCAGATGTGCCTGTATTCGTTAGAGGTTTTTCCGCCTGGGCGGAGGGGGTCGGGGAACGGCTCGAGCCGATCACGCTGCCGGAGCGCTGGTATGTCATTATCCGGCCGGGCGTCAGCGTGTCGACGCGCGAGGTGTTCCAGAGCCCTGAATTGACACGAAATTCCCCCCTCATCACAATACGCGCCTTTTTGGAGTCGGGCGGGCGCAATGACTGTGAGCCGGTGGTGCGCGCAAAATGGCCCGAGGTCGCCGAGGCGCTCGATTGGCTGGGGCGCTACGCGCCGGCACGGCTCACCGGGACCGGCTCGTGTATTTTCGCATCCGTGGCGAGTCCCGGTGAGGCGGAACGCATCGCGGCGCGTGTTCCGGACCCGTGGCGGAGTTTCGTCGCGCGGGGCTTGAACGTCTCCCCGCTGCATGCGCTTCTTTCAGAACCGGTGTGACTGGAGCGCCGCTCGAGCGGCGCGGGCCGCGGCGCGGTGAACGGCAGTGGAGGATTTTGCGGTGCTGGGGTGTCGCCAAGTGGTAAGGCAGCGGGTTTTGATCCCGCCATTCGGAGGTTCGAATCCTTCCACCCCAGCCAGATCGTTGTGGACGGCGGCGAGCCGCCGAGCGGTAACCTGTGGCTGACGTAGTGTATTCATGAGCACGAGCGATTTGCTGGCCTTGTTCGCCGGCAATGCCAATCCGGGGCTCGCAACCGACATCGCGCGCCATCTGCAGACGCGCCTCGGACGCGCGTACGTCGGCCGCTTCAGCGACGGCGAGATCAACGTCGAGCTGATGGACAACGTGCGCGGCCGCGACGTGTTCATCTTGCAGCCGACCTGTCCGCCGACCAACGACACGCTGATGGAGCTGCTGGTGATGGTGGATGCCTGCCGGCGCGCCTCGGCGGCCCGCATCACCGCAGTGGTGCCGTACTTCGGCTACTCGCGTCAGGATCGCAGGCCGCGCGCCACACGCTCGGCGATCAGCGCGCGGCTGGTGGCCAACATGATGTCGATCGCCGGGGTCAACCGGCTGCTGACCGTCGATCTGCACGCCGATCAGATCCAGGGATTCTTCGACATCCCGGTCGACAATGTGTATGCCTCGCCGGTATTGCTCGGGGACGCCTGGAGGCAGGCGTACCGCAATGTGGTGGTCGTCTCGCCGGACGTCGGCGGCGTGGTGCGCGCGCGCGCCTTCGCCAAGCGGCTCGACGATGCGGAGCTGGCCATCATCGACAAGCGCCGGCCGCGCCCGAACGAGTCGAAGGTGATGAACATCATCGGCGACATCCGCGGCAAGGTGTGCATGCTGGTCGATGACATGATCGATACGGCCGGCACGCTGTGCCAGGCTGCCAATGCGCTGAAGGACGAAGGCGCCGAGAAAGTGGTCGCCTACATCACGCACCCGATCCTCTCCGGGGAGGCGGTGAGCCGCATTTCGGCCTCGGTGCTCGATGAGCTGGTGGTGACCGATACCATTCCGCTGTCGGAGGCGGCACGCGCGTGCAAGCGCATCCGCCAGCTGTCGGTGGCGGCGCTGCTCGCCGAGACGATTCGCCGCATCCGCGACGAGGAGTCGGTGAGTTCGCTGTATGTCGATTGAGTGCGGGCGAGCAGCAGTCCCCAACCGGGCGCTGTGACCGTGTCCGGTCAGTGAGGACCCTATTGCTAGGCGCCCGCGAGGGTTTGATCGAGTTTCTGGTGTGCTGCGACCTGGTCGCGGGTCACGGCACGGTGTCATCGTAGATTGGAGAACATCATGCGTATTGCATTCACTTTCAGCGCGGAACCGCGCGGAACGCAAGGCAAAGGTGCGAGCCGCCGCCTGCGTTACGCAGGTAAGGTTCCCGCCATTCTGTACGGCGGTCATCACGAGGCCGAGTCGCTCGCCATCGATCATCGCAAGCTGCTGATCGTCATCGAGGACGAACGCTTTTATTCCTCGATCGTGCAACTGCAGATCGGCGAGCGCGCGCAGCCGGCGATCGTCAAGGACGTGCAGATGCACCCGGCGCGCAACCAGATCGTGCACCTCGATCTGCAGCGCGTGGTCGAGAACGAGCCGATCCGCCTGCATCTGCCGATCCACTTCAAGGGTGAGGCGGCGAGCCCCGGAGTGAAGACCCAGGGCGGCGTCGTCTCGCACATGATGA
>JAKCEJ010000274.1 GCA_021838065.1 Pseudomonadota bacterium | reverse complement strand
GCAAGGACGGCATCCCCACCTACGTGCCCGCGGCGATGAACCCGCAGGGCTGCCGGGTCGCGCATCTCCGCCGGCCCTACCCCGAGGAGGCGGCGCACGATTTCCTCTGGCGAGCGCACCGCGTGGCGCCGGCGCGCGCTGAGGCCGTGATCTTCAACCGCTCGCACTACGAGGATGTGCTCGTGGTGCACGTGCACCAACTCATCGCCAAGTCGGTTTGCTTGGCACGCTACGAGCGGATCAACGAGTTCGAGCTGGCGCTCGCCGAGGACGGCACGGTGAGCCTGAAATTCTACCTGCATATCTCGAGCGAGGAGCAGCTCGCACGCTTCAAGGGGCGGTTGGATGATCCGACCATACACTGGAAGATCAGCGAGGCGGACTACCTCGAACGGCGATTCTGGCCGCAGTACCTGCGCGCCTACGAGGAGGCGCTCAGTCGCTGCAGCACCGAGCGGGCGCCCTGGTACGTGATCCCGGCCAATCACAAGTAGTTCCGCAATCTCGCCTTGGCGCGCATCGTGGTCGAGCGGCTCGAGGCGATGGGCATGAAGTATCCCGAACCGGCAGTCGACCTGCCGCGCATCCGCCGCGAGTATCACGCCGCAGCCGCGAAGTAACCGCCGGCCGCTGCCGAGCGGGCCAGCTGGCTCATCTGCTGCCAGAGCAGCGCGCGCCACCCGGGATATCGGGCGCCCCCACGTGACGCGGGACGCCGCAACGCCGGGCAGACCGGCCAGCTCGCCGATCGGCAACTCGTACTCGAAGCCATCGCCATCGGGGCCAATGTTCGATTTCGCGCGCATGAGCGCCCGCCGCTCGGGGGTATCGCCTTCGCCCTGCTGCCGAGCGGCAAGCCAGACCAGCCTGGCGAGCGCCCCATAGGCGAGCGAGCCGCTCACGCGCTCCAACGGTTCTCGCCCGGCGGTGCCCTTGCTCAGGTGGGTGAATCCAAGCAAGGCAGCACCCAGCCGGGCCGCAAGGTCAACGAGCGGCTGCAGGCCGCGTCGGGAGTCCCTTGTTTTCCGTGCAATAACATACGGTAGCGAGCCGGAATCTTCCCCGAGGAATCTCGCCTCGAGACTCGCAACCCCATGATCGGATGAGGTCTTCTACCTCTTGGAAATCGCTGTTTTCAGGGCCACGCGTTGCTCGGTTATGCAGTGCTCGCGGTCGTATGGTCTGCAACGGAAGACGGTAGGAGCTTCGCGGCATAGCGTTCGACGGGAAAGCGGAAGATGCCGCGCAGGTTGATGCCCTCGGTGCGAGTCGGAGCGACGCGCCCGACGAGCTGCGGCGACACGGGGCCACCACGGCGCTGTGCCTAATGATCGAACGCTTCCTGCATCCGAGCCGTGTTCCAAGCCGTGAGGATGTTCGCAAGCAAACTGAGCGCGTCGGCGACGGCTTGCATCTCCTCGTGGTGCTTGGCCTGATAGCCCGCGACCCGGCCGCTGTAGATCGCGCGCTTCAAGGCATTGACGGCCTCGCCGCGATTGAGCACCCGGAGCAGCTCCCGGCGGAAGGCCTGATTGACGAAGTAATCGGCGAGGAACACCGTACGCAGCAGCTGCCCGAGATGCGCGACGGCCTCATATAGCGGATCGCCCCGGGAGGCGGAATCGTATCGTGCTGTCACACTAACCGCGCTGGTGTGGCCGCTGTGCACGGAGGCGACCAGATGCACGATCGCATCCCACTGAGCAGCGATCTTCGACACATCGATGATGGCGCGGCAGATCGGGCGGAGTTTCTCTGGAACTTCCGTACCGCGCGGCACAAACAAATGCCGATCCTTCAGCGCCTTCAAGCGCGGGCACAGATCAAACCCCAAGAGCTTCGCCAGGGCCATGGCGAAGTCCGTGTACCCATGGGTATCCACGGCGAGCTGTGCGATCTCGAGTTCCTCGTGGCGCATGACGCCTTCGATGGCAGCTCCCGCCTGGCGTTGCTCGTTGAGCACTAGGGGCTGGGCGTGAAAGATCCCCCAGCGGTCGCGCACGTGCGAGTAGATGCCGATCGAGGGGGTCTGCCGGCGCGGATCCAGCCGAGCCTGCCACACGCGCTTGGCCGTCTCCAGGCTCATCATGTCGTACGCATCGCCTCGACCACCGGATGCGGCGCACTCGACCGCCACGGCAATCGGGTGAGGGCCTTGAGCAGCGTGAGCAGCGTGAGCACCGGCCGCACGCCCGCGATCAATCGCTCGCGCACGATTTCGGCACGGCTGCGGGGACGGCGGGCCCGGTGCGCCTGCAGCAATGTGCCGAGTTGCTCGCGCACGACATCGCTTGAGAGCGTCGGATTGCTCACCAGCGCACCCAGCTCTCCGAGCAGTCCCTGGTAAAGGCGCGCCGGATCGGTCAAGGTGGCATTCGCCCCGACGCTGGCCGTGCGCCACAGTTCCGCCACCCGCCGCCGCACCATCAGCAACACTCTGTCGGTTGCGATCAGTAAGCCGTAGCGCAGAAAGCAGGCGGACTCGATACTGCGCACCGGCTCGCGGATCCGAGTGCCCACCGAGGGCGGCCGGCTCGTCCGCCGTCGTGCGTGCCGGCGCAATAGATCATCAGGAAACTCCACGAGATGCTCGTGCGCGCGCAGCTCGTAGAACGTCTCGATCCGTTCGATCGTCTCGTCAATCTGACGAGAAGAGTGTTTGGCAGGTGCCGCCCACAGCCAGCTTTGCAGGCTGCAGCCAGACTTGTGCGCTCCGGTGAGCGCGGTGCGCCATCGCTCGAGCAGGTGCGGCTCGATCGAACGGCCAATCTGCATGGCAAGCTCCGCTTCGTGCTGGCCTCTGGCGACAGAAATCAAGGTACGTAGTCGGCGCTCGTGCACGATGAGCAATCGGTGCTCATAAAGCGAGCGCCGCGCGAAACCCAGGAGCCGTTGCCTGTCGTCGGTACGCACGATCGCCCCGCGCAGCACACTCACCAACGCGCGCCGCTGGTGCTCAGTCAGCCAGCGGAAACCAAGCGTCTCGCACGCCTGCTGTTGATGTTCAATCAGCGTGGGCGCACGCCGGTACATCGCCCGAAGCGAGGCCAGATCCGGGGCCGCAACAGCAAACTGTTCACCCAGATGCCGCCACAGCCGCGGCGGCACTATCCGCACCGCATCCAGCAGCCATCCGCTCATGCGCAGGAACCCGATCTGCAGCGCCAGCCCGAGCTTCAACTCCGTTCGCCGGCGTCCTTCGATCACTCGGCGCTCAGCAGCCGAGAACTGAAAGAAGGCCTCCCGCTCGAAGGCCGTGATCTCCCGTGGTAAGTGCGGCAGACCGAGAAACGTCGCGTGCCAGCTGTCCATCGTGACCTCCCCGTTTACCGTCACGACAGACCCGGCCCGCCGCCATCAGCAAGTCCTTGAATACACCTGCGAAATCCGGTTCCGCCGCTGAATCTATAGGTTTTCCCTACCGTATGTTATTGCACGGAAAACAAGGAGACCCCTTCCACCACAGCCGCAACAGCAACTTCGGCCTGGACGTGACCATGACGAACAGGTCGGGGTGGCAGCCCCTTCCGGCGAGCGACGCACCGGCCGCACGCGCCGCTTGAGAGATGCGCGCCAGGATGAAATCGCCGTCGTTCTTCGGCAGTCCAGCCACCAGAGGACAGATCGGCCGATCCCAGCGCGGGTAAGTATCGTGTCCGAACAGCACGAGCGGGGAAATACAAAGTGATCGACTGCGGCGCGCAACGCATGCCGATCGCGCAGCGCCTGAATCGTCACCTGCCCGACCGACGCTGTTGGTTGTTGTGACGCCCCACCGTGAGCGAGCGCCTGCGCCGGCCACGCCGCTGTGGCGCGCACACCGGCAAACGTGCATCCGGCGGCCACCCAGCCCGCGGCCAGCATGGCGCGAAGGCCAGTCATGGATGACGCCCGAGGGCGAACAACATGATCGGACCTAAAAGGATCTTAAGGGTTTTTATGTTACATGCTGGACCAAGTCCAGATGCAACCCTTTGATTCGCAGTTCTTTTTGAACTGGCGGAGAGGGTGGGATTCGAACCCACGTGCCGGTTTTACCCGACCATCCGATTTCGAGTCGGCGCCGTTATGACCGCTTCGGTACCTCTCCCCGGGGTCGGTGATATTATAGCTGTATATTTT
>JAKCEJ010000017.1 GCA_021838065.1 Pseudomonadota bacterium | reverse complement strand
GCGCCCGACATCACGGCGCGCATCTGCGGGATCTGCCCCGTCGCCTACCAGATGAGCGCGGTGCACGCCATGGAGAATGCGCTGGGCATCGAGGTCAGCGGCCCGGTGCGCGATCTGCGCCGGCTGCTGTATTGCGGAGAATGGATCGAGAGCCACGCGCTGCACATCACCATGCTGCACGCGCCGGATTTCCTCGGCTTCGACAGCGGCATCGACATGGCACGCAGTCATGCCGACGCCGTGCGCCGCGGCCTCGCGCTGAAACAGGCCGGCAACGAGATCATCGCATTGCTCGGCGGACGCGAGATCCACCCGGTGACGGTGCGCGTGGGCGGCTTCTATCGCGTGCCGCGCAAGCGGGAGCTCACCGCCCTCGCCGAGCGTCTCGAATGGGCGCGCGAGGCCGCGCTCGAGACCGTCCGCTGGACGGCAGGATTCGAGTTCCCCGCGTGCGATCGCGACTACCGGTTCGTCGCGCTGCGCCACCCTGCGGAGTATCCCTTCAACGAAGGCCGCATCGTCTCGAGCGACGGGCTCGATATTCCCCCGGCCGAATTCGAAGCGCACATTGACGAGACGCAGGTGAAGCGATCCACCGCGCTGCACGCGCAGCTGCGCGCCGCGGGCCCCTATCTGACCGGGCCTCTGGCGCGCTACAGTCTGAACTTCGAGCGCCTCTCGCCCATCGCGCAGGCGGCCGCCCTGTCCGCCGGACTCGGCCGCCGCTGCACCAACCCCTTCCGCAGCATCGTGGTGCGCGCCGTGGAGGTCCTGCACGCCTGCGACGAGGCGCTGCGCATCATCGCGCGCTACGAGGAGCCCGATGAGCCCACCTCGGCGATCGAGCCGCGCGCCGGCATGGGAATCGCCGCGACCGAGGCGCCGCGCGGGCTGCTCTATCACCGCTATCGGCTCGCGGCCGATGGCACGATCCTCGAGGCGCGCATCGTGCCGCCGACTGCGCAGAATCAGGCCGTGATCGAGGAGGACCTGCGGCGCTTCAGCGGCGAATTCCTGACCCTGCCGCCGGAGCGGCTGCGCCGGCGCTGCGAGCAACTGGTGCGCAACCATGACCCCTGCATCTCCTGCGCCACCCACTTTCTGCGGCTCGAGCTCACAGGTCCCTGAGGCTGCGGCGCGGCGGCGCATGGTGATCGGGCTCGGCAATGCCGGCCGCGGCGATGATGCAGCCGGCCGTGCCTGTGTGGCTGCATTGCGCGGGCGTCTTGCCGATGAGATCGAACTGATCGAGAGCGACGGGGAGCCCGCGGCGCTGCTGGCGCTGCTCGCGCGGGCCCGTGAGGCGTGCCTCATTGATGCCTGCCTCTCAGGGGCTCAGCCCGGGACCGTGAGGCGCTTCGATGTTGCGCGCCATGCCCTGCCGGCTCTCGCGGCCACCGACTCCACCCATGGTTTGGGACTGAGTGAGGCCCTGGAGCTCGCGAGGGCGCTCGGCGTGCTGCCCGAGCGCTGCGTGGTGTACGCGATCGAGGGTCTTTCTTACGACCCGGGAGCGCCGCTGACGGATCCCGTTCGCGCCGCCATCACCGCCGTCGCCGAGCGGATCGTGCGCGCCTCGGCGCGCTAAGGCGACGGCAAGCCATGCTGCTTGGTCGGGCCCGCCTGCTCGGTAACGGGGTCCGCCTGCAGCGACGCGAGGGCCGTCAGAATCTGTGCCTGCAGGTCCTCCTCCTCGCCCGGCATCCCCTCCTCGCGCGCGACCGCGAGCTCCGCCGCGTCGTACGCCCAGCGCAGCAGAACATCGATCTTCTGCTCGCGGGTGAGATCCGCGCAGGCCAGCACCGCGCGCGGCGCCGCAAACACTGCGCTCGGAATCAGCCGTGCACGCTCATAATCGACAGGCATCACATCTCTCTTGCCGGGTTGCCCAGCGCTTGGCGCCTCTGGCTGACTCGACGCATCCGCATGCACGCATCGCTCAGGGCGGAATGATCGGCGCCGAGGGCTCCTCGCCGGCGAATTCCACCTCCGGCGCGGCCTGCCCGACGAGGCCCTGCAGTTCCTGCGCGCGGCCGTCGAGGACATCGACCATCAGCAGGATTTTGCCTTCACCCTCGATCGCGTGTTCGAAGCGGCGCAGACGCGAGCTCGACACGGAGGCGCCCGCCAGCAGCGTCGCGAGCCCGCTGACGCTGGCGCCGAACAGGGCGAACAGGGGAATCGCGCCACCGCCGAGCGCCAGTCCGACGTCCTCGAACGCAATCACCAGGATGCCGGCGATGGCGCCGATCACACCGCCTGCGGCCAGGCCGCGCGTGAGGCCGGCGGTCGCGTCGGTCTTGTCGATACCGGCCGAGGGCAGGTCCTCGAGGGCAATGTCGCCGCGCGCGATGACCATGAGGTTCGAGTCCCCGACCCCGGCCTCCCGCAACGCGGTCACCGCCTTGCGTGTCAGAGCGACATCCGGGCTTAGAAAGCACAGGCGTTTCATCAAGCCTCCCGCGCTGCGCGCGTTGGCAACATACGTAACCGATCGAGTCGACCCTAGCGGAACGCCCGTTGGCTCAAAATCCGCAGTTTTACGCACTGCCGCGGCCGGCTCTGGAGCGCCCACCGAGGCGCATGTTGGGTAGGTACTTGCGCGGATCGACATTGCCGGATTCCGTCAGAGAATCATCTCGGCGGAGCACAGTCATGAACGAGCACAGCATTCCGAGCCGGGCCGCCCCGCCCGGCGTAAGCCATCATCTGGCCGATTACTCGGCGGCGCGCCGCTCCTTCACGTGGGAGCATGCGCGCCTCGCGCTCACCGGCGGCTCCGACCCGCGGCTGAACATCGCCTACGAGGCGGTGGATCGCCAAGTGCAGCGCGGCTACGGCGTGCGGCTGGCGGCGCGCTTCATCGACCGGGCCGGGGTCCGGGTCGATGTGACTTATTCACAGCTGCAGAGCCGCTGCGCCCGCTTCGCGAACGTGCTGGGTGCACTCGGCATCGGGCGCGGCGCGGCGGTGGCGACGCTTCTCGGGCGCACGCCAGAGCTGTTCACCGTTGCGCTCGGCTCGCTCAAAGCCGGCAACGTGTTCTGCCCGCTGTTCTCTGCATTCGGTCCCGAGCCGTTGAAGACGCGTCTCGTGCTCGGGCACATTCAGGTCCTGGTGACCACCGCGACGTTCTATCGCCGCAAGGTCGAGGGCATCCGCGCCTCGCTCGGCGAGCTGCGACACGTGCTCATCGTGCGCGAACGTCCCGATGAGGAGCTGCCGGCGGGCACCGCCGATTTCGCCGAGCTCCTGCGCGGGGCCGGCGAGTCGTTCCAGACCGCTCCCACGCGCGACACTGACCTCGCCCTGCTGCACTTCACCAGCGGCACGACGGGCATGCCCAAGGGCGTCACGCTCACGCACGCGGCGGTCATCGCCCAGCATGCGACCAGCGAGCTGGTGCTCGATCTGCATCCGCAGGAGGTGTACTGGTGCACGGCCGATCCGGGCTGGGTGACGGGCATCGCCTACGGACTGATCGGTCCGCTCACCTGCGGCGTCACGATGATCGTCGATCGGGAGGAATTCGACCCGCAGCGCTGGTACCAGATCCTCGCCGAGGAGCACGTGAACGTCTGGTACACCGCGCCGACGGCCATCCGCATGCTGATGAAAGCCGGCACCGAGCTCACCCGGGCGCACCAGTATCCGCATCTGCGGCTCCTGGCGAGCGTGGGCGAGCCGCTGAACGCCGAGGCGGTCATTTGGGGCGTGACGGCGTTTGGCCAGCCGTTTCATGACACCTGGTGGCAGACCGAGACCGGCGCCATCATGATCGCCAACTTCGCCGCCTGCGAGGTCGTGCCGGGCTCGATGGGCCGCGCGGTGCCGGGCATCGAGGCGGCGGTGGTACGGCGCACGGCCGCCGGCGGGCTCGAGGTGATCGACTCGCCCGATGAAGTGGGGGAGATCGCGCTGCGGCCGGGCTGGCCGTCGATGTTCAGCGGTTACCTCGACAATCCCGAACGCTACCGCGCCAGCTTCCACGATGGCTGGTATCTCGCCGGCGACCTCGCGCGGCGCGACCGTGACGGGTACTTCTGGTTCATCGGCCGCGCCGACGACGTCATCAAGTCCGCCGGCCATCTCATCAGCCCGTTCGAAGTGGAAAGCGCGCTGATGCAGCATCCGGCGGTGGCGCAGGCGGCCGTCATCGGCATTCCCGATCCGATCGCCGGCCAGGCGGTGAAGGCCTTCGTCGAGCTCAAAAGCGGCGTCGCGCCCGATGAGGCGCTGCGCCTGAAGATCCTGGGACACGCGCGGCGCCTGCTCGGCGCGGCGGTTGCCCCGCGGGAGATCGCCTTCAGCCCGTCGCTGCCGCGCACCCGCAGCGGCAAGATCATGCGCCGCCTGCTGCGCGCGCGCGAGCTCGGTCTTCCCGAGGGCGATCTGTCGACGCTGGAGGGCCAGCCGTGAACGCTCCCGCCGCCGCGCTGCTCACTCAGACGCACGGGCTCGAACTGCTGCGCGAAATGATGCGCATCCGCGCCTTCGAGGACCGCTGCTACCAGCTCTACGGTCAGATGAAGATCCGCGGCTTCCTGCATCTGTACAACGGTGAGGAAGCGATCGCCGTAGGCGCACTGCGTGCGCTGCGTGCCGAGGATGCGATCGTTGCCACTTACCGCGAACACGGCCATGCGCTCGCGCGCGGCATTCCCATGAACAGGGTGATGGCGGAGCTGTTCGGCAAGCAGACCGGATGCAGCGGCGGGCGCGGCGGCTCGATGCACCTGTTTGATGTGTCGCGCAAGTTCTACGGCGGCAATGCCATCGTCGCGGGCGGGCTGCCGATCGCCGTCGGCCTTGCTCTGGCGCAGAAGCTGCGCGGCGAGACCGCCCTCACCGCGTGCTTCTTCGGCGATGGTGCCGTCGCTGAAGGGGAGTTTCACGAGTCGCTCAACCTCGCGGCACTGTGGAAGCTGCCCGTGCTGTTCCTCTGTGAGAATAACCTCTACGCCATGGGCACGGCGCTTGATCGGGCACAGGCCGAGACCGACATTAGCGCGCGGGCCGCAGCGTACCGGATCGACGCCGCGGCCGTCGACGCCATGGATGTCCTCGCCGTCGAGGCAGCCGTCGCGCGCGCCGCACAGGCGGTCCGCGGCGGCGCACCGGCCTTCCTGGAGATGCGCACCTACCGGTTTCGCGCGCATTCGATGTTCGATCCGCAGCTGTACCGCGATCGGGCCGAAGTCGAGGCGTGGCAGAAGAAAGGACCGATCATCACGCTCACCACGCGCCTGAAGGCTCAGGGGCTGATGCGCGAGGAGGATTACCAGCGCCTCGAGCGCGAGTGCAATGCGGAGGTCGACTCGGCCGTGCAGTTCGCCGAGCGCTCGCCGTGGGAGCCGCTGAGCGACCTGGAGCGCTACGTCTATGCCGAACGACGCACCTGAGCCTGCCGGCACTCTCACTTACCGGGATGCGGTGCGCGAGGCGCTCAGCGTCGCGCTGCGCGAAGATCCACGGGTGTTTCTCATGGGTGAGGACGTCGGGCGCTACGGAGGCAGCTATGCCGTCAGCAAGGGCCTGCTCGCGGCCTTCGGGCCCGAGCGCATCCGCGACACGCCGCTGTGCGAGTCGACCTTCGTCGGCGCGGGAATTGGCGCCGCCCTGGGCGGCATGCGCCCCATCGTCGAGGTGATGACGGTCAATTTCAGCCTGCTCGCGCTCGATCAGATCGTCAACAACGCGGCGACCCTCTCGCACATGTCGGGCGGGCAGATCAGCGTGCCGCTGGTGATCCGCCTCGCCACCGGCGCCGGGCGACAGCTCGGCGCCCAGCACTCGCACAGCCTCGAGGGCTGGTACGCGCATATACCGGGTCTGCGCATCGCGGTGCCCGCCACCCTCGATGATGCGCGCTTCATGCTCGCCGCGGCGCTCGCCCTGCCCGACCCGGTGCTGCTGTTCGAGCATCTGTATCTCTATAACATGGAGGGGACGCTCACCGAGGGACTGGAGCGCGTCGACCTCGAGCATGCGGCAGTCCGCCGCACCGGGCGTGACGTCACCCTGATTTCCTACGGCTGGGGCCTGCACAAATGCCTCAGCGCCGCCGCGGAGCTCGCCAAGGAGGGCATCGAGGCCGAGGTGCTGGATCTGCGCACCCTGCGCCCGCTCGATGACGCGGCCATCATGGCGAGCGTCCGCCACACGCGACGGGCCCTCATCGTCGATGAGGGCTGGCGCAGCGGCAGCCTGGCCGCGGAGATTGCCACGCGCATCGTCGAGCAGGCGTTCTATGAGCTCGATGCGCCCGTGGCGCGGCTGTGCTCGACGGAAGTCCCGATCCCGTACGCCAAGCATCTCGAGGATGCGGCGCTGCCGAGTCCGCCGCGCATCGCGGCCGCCGTACGCGCGCTGATCGCGCCCGCCGGGGGCGGATGATGCGCATTGAATTTCGCCTGCCATCCCTCGGCGCCGACATGGACAGCGCGACGCTGACGCAATGGCTGAAGCAGCCCGGCGAGCACATCCGGCGCGGCGAGCCGATCGCCAGTGTGGAGACGACCAAGGGTCTGATCGACATCGAGTCGTACGACGACGGCGAGATCGCCGATCTCGTGGCGGCGCCCGGGACACCCCTGCCGGTGGGCGCCGTGATGGCGCATCTCGAGGTCGAAGACGGCGCCCGCGCGGCCGCCAGCCCCGAGGCGCCGGCGCCAAGCGCCCCAGCGCCTCCGGCTCCAGCGCCTGCCGCGGCCGCAGCCCAGCGGGCCGCCGCTCCGGCCGCCGCCCGGTTGCGCCTCTCGCCCGCCGCGCGCCGCCGCGCACAGGAACTCGCCATCCCGCACGAGACCCTCGAGCACGCCGCGGCGGCCGGAGAAGTGATGCATATCGAGGACATCGAGCGCCTCGCCCATGCACCGCCTGCCGCCCCGGGCGATGCGCGGGCGGCAATGCGCCAGGCGATCGGCGCGGCCATGGCGCGCGCAAAGCGCGAAATCCCGCATTACTACCTCGGACATACGCTCGACTTCGGACCGGCACAGGCATGGATGAGCCAGTACAACGAGCCGCGTCCGGTGAGCGAGCGGCTGATCGAGTCGGTGCTCATCGTTAAGGCCGTGGCGCTCGCCGCCTTGCGTATCGAGGGCTTCAACGGCTATTTCCGCAACGGCCGCTTCGAGCCCTCGGCCGGCGTGCACGCCGGCGCGGCCATCGCCGTGCGCGGCGGCGGACTGGTCGCCCCGGCGCTGATCGATGCGCACAGCAAGGATCTTCCGACCCTGATGCGTGAGTTCAGCGACCTCGTCGGCCGCGTGCGCGCCGGTCACATGCGCTCAGGAGAATTCACCGCCGCGACCATCACCGTCACCAGTCTCGGCGCCGATGGGGTCGATGTGCTCTACCCGATCATCAATCCGCCGCAGGTCGCGATCGTCGGCACCGGCGCGCTGCGCGAAGCGCCGTGGGCGCTCGAGGGGAAGGTCGTGATCCGCCCGACGCTCACACTCGCCCTCGCGGCAGACCACCGGGTCACCGACGGCCGCGCCGGCGCGCGGTTTCTCAGGGCGATCGCCGAGCTGCTCGCACACCCGCAGGAGTTGTGACCCGGAGGCGTCCCACCATGGACATCCGCGACATCCGCACCCGGCTGCTTGAGCTGCTGACGGCGATCGCGCCCGACATCGACGCCGCGCACGTCGATCCGCAGCGCGCGTTCCGCGACCAGTTCGATTTCGATTCCATGGACGCGCTGCATTTCGCGGCGGCCGTGAGCGAGGCATTCGCCATCAATATCCCGGAGCGCGACTACGCAAGCCTGGTGAGCCTCGAGAGCGCCGCGCAGTTCGTGCTGAGCCATGTGCCGGGCGGTGCGTGAGCGCCCCGCCGCGAACGCCGGCGCCTCGCTGAGGGGAGTTCGCCGGATGCCAACGACGGGTGGAGCCGAGCGGGAGTTGATGAGCATGCCGACGCCCAATGAGGGTGGGTAAAGAAGAGATTCCGCAGCGCCCGTCATGTCCGGCCGCCTTCGTCCTCAGCCGCCGAGCCGCCGGCTGCTCGGTGCCGCGCCACTACTTTGCCGGTGCCTTTGTGAGAGTCTTCTTCGCAGCCTTCGGCCCGCAGCCCGTTGTCCAGGTGACCTTGCGAATGACATCGTGCCGATCGGTGCGCACCGTGACTCTGCAGCCGGCATAGTTGTACTGATTGAACCGCCAAGTGGCCACGCGCGCGCCGTCGACCACATGCAGGCCGGACGGCGTGCTCCAGCGCATCTCGAGATCGAACAGCGGCTTGCCGATATGCGCCTGCGCGGTGGCGGAGGGGTAATGCGGCGGTGCGCTCGCGCAGGCCGCCAACAGCGCAAGCGACCCGAGCATTGCCAGCGCTTGGCGCAGGCGCGGCCGCGATGCCCGCATGCGATGCGCCCCGGGACGGATGTCACTGCGAGTCGGCTCTCGATTGTTCAACAGGGTCGCTCCGTGTGCGGTTGGCGGCGGGTCGGCTTCGTGCGATCATCGCCCGATCCGGCTGTCGCCCGCTGTGATTGTATGCCGATCCTGCGCCAGTTTGCTCTGGGAGCGCCGCTGCTCGCCCTGCTCGGCGCGGCGGCCGCCGCCCGGCCGGTTCCCCCATTTCCACGACCCCCTGTCCTGCCGATCCCCCAGCACGGCGGCTAGGTCGCGGTCGACGGGGTCCGCCTCTGGTACGGCCAGTTCGGCACAGGCCCGGTCGTGCTGCTGATCGAGGGCGGGCTCGGATCAGGTGACGACTGGGGGTATCTTGCACCCTATCTCGCCGCGCACGGCTACCGGGCCGTGGTCTTCGACAGCCGCTGCCAGGGCCGCAGCACCTGCGATGACACGCTGATCACTTATCGGCTCATGGCGCGCGACACAGAAGCGCTCATGCGCACGCTCGACATCCCGCGCGCGGCGATCGTCGGCTACAGCGACGGTGGCATCATCGGACTGGAGATGGCCATTCACGATCCGCGGCGCGTCGTTGGGGTATTCGCCTATGGGGCGAATACCAACCCCGCCGCCCTGGATTCGCACGTCAGCGCAGCCCAGCGGCATGTCGATGCGGTGAGCGGCGTCTGGTCGAAACAGGTCTATGAGCACATCTCGCCCACCCCGGCGGCCTTTGCACAGGTTGCGCGGCGAATATTCACGCTGTGGGCCACCCGTCCGCACCTGACGGCAGCGCAGCTGCACACCATCCACGCCCCGGTATGGATCGCCGATGGCGACCGCGACACGATCAAGCGCAGCGACACCGATCTCATGGCGCAGAGCATCCCGCTCGGCAGCGAGCTGATCCTGCCGTTCGCCTCACATTTCGGGCTGTGGGAGTATCCGGCGCTGTTCGATCGGGCGGTGCTGCAGTTCCTCGTCGCGACCGATCCTCGCCCCCGCGGCTGACCCGACCTCTCACCGCTCGAGCAGCTCGCCGATCAAGCCGAGCAATTCCTCGGCTCGCAGCGGCTTGCGCGCAATGCGCCAATGCTCATCGTGCGGCAGCCCCTGGACGCTCGCGGAGGTGTCGCCGCTTAAAAGAATCGCCGGCAGATCCCATCCGAGACGCGCACGAACCCCGGCAATCACCTCGACTCCGTTTGCCTCCCCGGCCAGGTGAAAATCGCTGATCAGCAGATCGATGCGGGCGTGCCGCTCAAGCTGGGCGAATGCATCGGCCTGCGAGGCGCCGGTCCAAACCTCGCAGCCGGCGGCCCGCAGCAGCAGTTCGGTGGCGGTGCGCACGCTCGCTTCATCCTCGATCAGCAGCAGCTGCGGCGCGAGAGTGACGCGGCGCGGCTCGCTGCTCGCCTGCGCGGGCGGAGGCGTCGAGGCGGACTCGCACGATGCTGCGCCGGCCGGCACGGTCAGCCGAAAACGCGACCCTACGCCCGGCGTCGATTCCACCTCGAGCTTAAGCGCAAGCAGATTCACGATCCGGCTGACGATGCTTAAGCCGAGCCCATAACCGCTGCGCGGTGCATTCGCCGCAGTCTCCACCTGGAAGAACTCGTTAAAGATCAGCGGCAGCTGCTGCTCGGGGATGCCGATCCCCGTATCGCACACCTCAAGCCGCGCCCCGAACGTCTCGAATGCGCAGCGCACGGTCACCTCACCGCGCGAGGTGTATTTCACCGCGTTGGACAGCAAGTTGCGCAGCACCTGCTCGAGCAGCGCGGCATCCGTGCATAACGTGCCGGCCTGCACCTCGAAGCGCAACGCGAGACCCTTCTGGCGCGCCAGAGCGGTGAACTCCGGGTGCAGCTGCTCGAGCAGCGGCAGCACCGCAAATTCGGCGATCTGCGCACGCACCGCGCCCGACTCGAATTTACCGATATCGAGCAGCGCGTTAACCAGGCGCGACATCGCGCCGATCGCGCGCTCCTGCTGCTCGAGCGCATCGATCGCGGTCGCCTCGCGCGTGCTGTGCCGCAAGG
Organism: Pseudomonadota bacterium; assembly: GCA_021838065.1. Classification (GTDB taxonomy): domain Bacteria; phylum Pseudomonadota; class Gammaproteobacteria; order Steroidobacterales; family Steroidobacteraceae; genus 13-2-20CM-66-19. The sequence goes on along the minus strand of JAKCEJ010000017.1, from coordinate 7,203 downwards.
CCGTGCTCGACGTCATGTTCCGTATGTTCTGATCGGCCGCACGGGTGGGCAATGCGCAGTCCGCGCATGCGGTTGCGCCTGATGCGCAGGCGGGGCCTCGCGCGTGCACTGTGCGCATTTGCCACGATTGTCCCTGGGGCGGCCGGCCGCCACAGTGTCGTTGTGTGCTCGGTAGCCCCAGGGCGCGTGGCGCGCCAGGAGTCGATCATGAGTCGCAACAAGCCATTCTCGCGTGCCGGCGGCCTCCGCGCGCACGGTGCTCCCGCCCACGTACCGCCACCGTCGTCACCGCCAGTTCCCCATCGCCGAGTGCCCTCGAGCGAGGAGCTGTTCGGCCACGAGCCGTTCACCTACGGTCCAATGCCCCGCTATTACGGCACGGGCGTGGCCGGCTACCGCAGTGGACCGGGGTTCACCGGCGGCTATTACGGCTTCGGCGCGGAACCGCCACTGATTCCCACGGAGCTCGAGCGCGAGTTCCTCGAGGACGTCTATGGCCCGGACTGGCGCATCGCAGCGCAATCGGCCCCTGTAGCCCCATTCGCCCCGCCCCGCCGCGCCGCGCCGGCGAGGCGCTACCCGCCAGGCCCGAAGGGCTATCGGCGCTCGGATGAGCGGATCCGTGAGGACCTGTGCGACCGGCTCATGCGGGCCCGGCATATCGACTCGAGCGAGGTCACCGTCGAAGTCGCGAATGGCACGGTTGTGCTCGAGGGCACGGTACCGCAGCGGCGCATGAAGCACGCTATCGAGGACTTAGCCGACTCCTGCCTCGGGGTGCAGGATATCGACAACCGCATCCGCGTCGCCGCGAATCCGGCCGGCTGAGCCGGCAAGGACGCGCTCTTTCTCAGGAACCGCTGCGCCCGATGCGCGGCATTACCGTCGGCGCAGTGCGCGCAGCAGGTCTGCCCGCGCCTCCGCGCTCGTCCTTCTTGCGCGCAATCCCGCCGCTTCGCGGTGTTGCGTTGCTGCAACGCAGCATTTGAGCTCGTCCCCTAAGCGACGGCTGCAACCCCCTGAGACGCGTGGGCGCGTCGGGCATTGGCCATGGCGGACCTCGGAGCGCCTCAGGGCAGGCGCTCGAGTGACACATTACTGAAATATATCCGCAACGAGAATGTCATTCTGAAGCTCTAGTGTGCGGGTCCTCGGTGCACGGACTCGGCCGTGTACACCAATTAAAACATCACGAGGAAGCGCACTATGACCCGTCTCCCCTCCGGCCGTGTCACACACAGCATGAGCATCGCGTTCGCGGTCGCTGCGGCCCTCTCGGCCGCCGCCGTTCAGGCCGCGCCGGCGCCCGCGCCCGCACCGGGCCCGATGCCCGCAGCGGCCACGCTGCAGGAGATCATCGTCACCGCCAAGGAACTGCAGCTTAAAAGCCTCAAGCAGAAATCCATTTACGAATCGGCCTACGGCGACAAGGCGCTCGATCGGCAGCAGCTGAAGTCCGCCGGCGTCGTTGGCGGCGCCGCACAGGCGCTGACGTTCGCACCCGGGATCGCCGTGACCGGCTACGGCCAGACCGGCGGCACCAAGGCGAGCATCAGCATCAACGGCCTGAACCAGGGATGGGCGGGCGTATCCCCCGGCACGGTCGACAACGGCAATCTCGCGATCAGCTACGACGGCATCCCGATGGTCAATGCGGCGACCGGCCTGTGGGAGACTCCGGAGATTCCGCAGACCGCATTGCTTCAGGGCGCGCGCGTCACCTACGGCCCCGGAGACCCCGAGACCCGCTGGTACAACAACATGGGCGGGGCCGTGAACTTCGTGCCGGTGCAGCCCTCGAGCAAGGCGGGCGGCTTCGTGCAACTCACGGGCGGCAGCTTCAGCACGGAGAATGCGGACCTCATCCTGCAGACCGGCAAGATTGACGGCTGGGAGACCGTTTTCGCCGGCGGCGCCGGGCGAGCGAACAGCTTCCACACCTCTCCCGACGGTTTTGCCTGGCCGACGAGCAATTACGCCGGGTTCTTCAAGACCCACAAGGTGTTCGGCGATGGCAGCAGCGTCAGCTTCGGGGCATACCTCGGCGCAGGCAGGGGCTGGCGTCCCGTACCCGTCCCGCTGACCCCGATACCGGGCCTGACCGTCAACGGGATCGGCGCGTCCGGGCCTCTGCTCAGCGAGGCGACCACCGGGTATTACAACACTGTCAACGAGAACGTCTGGCGCAAAGAGGACATCAACCGCACCTGGCTCGTCTATGCGCGACAGAACATCCGGGTTGACAGCCGCACGACGCTGCACAACCAGCTGTGGTATCGCGAGGGCACGCGCCTGCATATCCACTACAACAATTTCGGCCTGAACAGCCCCGGAAATCTGTACGAGCACAACAATCCGTTCTCGCACATGTATGGCGACAAGCTCTGGAGCGACATCTATCTGCCCTACAACCAGATCGGTGTCGGCGGTTATTTCATCAACACCGTGTACAACTCGCGAAACGCGTTCTACAACCCGGGCGTATGCGTCGTCACCCCGGCCGACATCAGCCTCACGAACGGGACCAGCATTCCGGCCGGCTCCAGCGTGTGCGGCTCCGCTGCGGTTCCCAATGCCAACCACCGCAGCGACTACTGGCACGTCACGGACCTCGCAGCCTTCTTTCAGGATGCGATCACTCCCGTCGCGAGCCTGACGATCACCCCGGGCATTCGCGTCGTGAGCTTCCACACGGATTACTATCCCTACGGGCCCACCGAGTTCCAGTTATCGGACATCCTGAGCAATCCGACCCCGTCGAATCCCCTCGGCCTTGGGCTCTTCAGCGGCCACGATCAGGGTGAATTGCCGGCGGCTCAGACCAACTACGACAGGACCGAGCCCTCCGTGAGCATGCGCTGGCAGCCCATGCACTGGCTCGCGCTGTACGCCAACTGGGCGACCGCCTATCGCCTGCCGCAGGTCGGCGGCGGCGGCGGGCTCTATCAGAGCGAGCCAGTGGGCGGCGACATCCTGCAGCGAAGCCTCGAGTGGCAGGCGGGCGTCAAGCTCTTCTGGCCGACGGTTGGGGAGTTCAGCCGGGTGCTCATCAACGCGAACTACTACCATGATCACCTGAGCAATCAGATCATCGGCGTGAACAGCTCCGGCGGCGACTTCCTCGGCCTCGGCACGGGCGACTCGGTCTACCGCGGCGTAAACTTCTCCGCCGAAGCGAATTGGCACACCCTCAAGATGTTCACCAACCTGAACATCGAGAAGGCGTACTTCAACAGCTACAGCTTCCTCTCGGGAACCAACTGCAGCGTCACGCCAACCAACTGCTCCCTCACCAACTACTCCAGCCTGCCCGTTTCGGACACCCCGAGCAGCACGTTCAATATTGGCGCCTACTGGACGTACCGGTTCTCCGATGGAATCGCGATCAAGCCCCGCGCGTGGTACCAGGACGTCGGCTCGCAGTATATTTTCGACAACAACGCGGGTGCGCCGAGCAATCAGCAAATCCCCTCTTACGGCGTGCTCAATCTGGCCCTGGCGGCATCACTGCCGAGGTCGTGGTACGGCGATGCCGTGAAGTCCGTGAAGCTCAAACTCGAAGTCATGAACGCGCTCGACACGAAGTACAACTTCTTCGAGTACATCTCCGCCGGTGGGCTCTACGGTACGGCGACGGCCGGATACCCGCTCGCCTACGCGGGCCCGCCGCGCGCGATTTACGGGACGATCTCGATGAGGTTCTAGGAATCCCCGTCCCCCCCGGGGAGGCTTACCCCCCGCGCCGCGCGCACAGTGCGCGCGGCGCGGGGGGCCGGGCTCAGTCGAGCTTGAACTCGATGGTGTCCCAGCGCGTGGTCTCTTCGTGCCGAGCCTGTCGGCGGATGGCATCGACCAGCGCCCGCTCGTCCCAGTCCACCACCTCATCGGCGAGGTCGGTGAGGGCCTTGGGAACGGCCTTCTCCGAGCCGAACGGCCGCACCAGCAGCACCGGCTTCTGGCTGGCCTTGGCATAGAGCAGCTGGAAGGTGAGCAGATCCTGGTCCTGAGCGAACAGGCCCGAAAGCGCCACGACCACCTCGACGGGGCTGATCTGGGCGCGCAGCTCCTGCTTCTGGGCCTCCCGGTCGCCGGCCGGTCGCCGCTCCGGCACGCTGTAGTTCTTGTAGAAGAAGTTGCGCGAGCTCTCCAGGTACTCGAAGACCCGCAGATAATCGTCGGCGGCCTCCCACAAATGGGTCACGAACAGGCGAATGGGGTTGGCCTGCGACATGAATAGGGCTCTCCGTAGGCAGCCGCAGTGTCTCACAAGCCGCGGCCGCTGCGAAGTGCGGCAAGCCGTTGGCTGCGGCCGGCGGCGCAATTGCATAGAATGCGATTTTTGCCGCTCGGAGCAGACCCTTCCCGGTGCGCCTCGTCGTTTACAATATCCGCTACGCCACCGGCACAGGTCCGGCGTTCCATCTGCCGCTGCCTGGGGCGGGGTATCTGCGCAGCAATCCGCGGGTGCTTTCGGGCATTACACGATTCCTGCGCGATGAGCGCGCCGACGTCGTGGGCCTGATCGAGGTCGACAGCGGCTCGATTCGCACCGGCATGATCAATCAGGCCGAGCACATCGCCGCCGAGCTCGGCCACTACTCGACGTTTCAGTGCAAGTACGGCACTTCCTCGGTCAATATGCTGCTGCCGATCGTGCGTAAGCAGGGCAACGCGCTGCTGTCGGCGCCGCATGTCCACGGGCAACGATTCCATTATTTCGATACGGGCATCAAGCGGCTGATCATCGAGCTCGAGCTCGAGGACGTGTGCGTGTTCCTGGTGCACCTGTCGCTGAAATTCCGCCACCGCCAGTACCAGCTGCGCTCGCTGCACGACCTGATCGTCAAGTCGGCCAAGCCCGTGATCGTCGCCGGGGACTTCAATACCTTCTGGGGCACGCACGAGATCTATCTCTTCATGCGCGCCGCGGGGCTGCGCAGCGCCAATTCCGCGGGTCTGCCGTCGTTTCCGGCGCGGGCCCCGCGCATCGAGCTCGATTTCATTCTGCTGAGCGAGGGGATCGAAGTGAGCGACTTCCGTGTCCCGGACGTGCGCTTCTCCGACCATCGGCCGCTGGTGTGCGACTTTCAGGTGCGCGCGGCCCGCTCGGCGCAGCCGGCAGCGGCCTGAGGTCTGCGATGGACACCGGGGAGGCGGGCATGAGCGGTGAGAGCGGTCGGCATTGGCGCATCGAGAGGGATGCCGAGGGCATCGTCTGGCTGTGGGCCGACAAGGCGGATGCCTCCGCCAATGTCCTCTCCAGCGAGGTGCTGCGCGAGCTGGATCGGCATCTCGAGGCGATCCGCGCCGGCCAGCCGCGCGGGGTCGTGGTGCTCTCGGCCAAGAAGAGCGGGTTCATCGCCGGAGCCGACATCAAGGAATTCACCCGCATCACCAGCGAGGACAGCGGCTACCGCCTGATTCACTCGGGTCAGTCGGTTCTCGAGCGCCTCGCCGAGCTGCCCTGCCCAACGGTCGCAGCCGTGCACGGATTCGCCCTCGGCGGCGGACTCGAGCTCGCGCTCGCGTGCCGCTATCGCGTCGCGGTCGGCGATGAGCGCCTGGCGCTCGGGCTGCCGGAGGTGCAGCTCGGGATCCATCCGGGCTTCGGCGGCACGGTGCGCAGCGTACAGCTGATTGGCGTCAAGGCGGCCATGCAGCTGATGCTCACCGGCAAGCCGGTGCGGGCCGAGCAGGCACTGCGCCTGGGACTCATCGATCAGCTGGTCGAGGCCGACGAGCTACGCAGCGCGGCGCGCAGCTTCATCGAGAGGCGACCGGCGCCTCATCGGGCACCGTTGCTGCAGCGGGTGCTCAGTTGGCCGCTCGTGCGCCAGCTGGTGCAGCCCTCGCTGACCGCCGAGGTCGCCAGCAGGGTGCGCCGTGACCAGTACCCGGCCCCCTACGCCATCATCGATCTCTGGAGCCGCTATGGCGCGCGTGGGCCCGGGGCCTTCGAGGGCGAGGCGCGCTCGATCGCGCGGCTGTTCGCCACGGACACCGCCCGCAACCTGATCCGCGTCTATCTGCTGCAAGACCGCCTGAAGGCCCGCGCCGGCAAGAGCGGCGCACCGCTCGAGCGCGTCCACGTGGTCGGCGCCGGCGTGATGGGCGCAGACATCGCCGCATGGGCGGCGCTGCGCGGCTGCCGGGTGACGCTGCAGGATCGCGAAGCCGCACTCATCGAGCCGGCTCTCGAGCGGGCGCGAGCGTTGTTCGCCAAGCGCCTGCGTGACCCGCAAAAGGCCGCCGCGGCCCTCGAGCGCCTGAGCGCGGACCCGGAGGGGGCCTCGGTCAGCGAAGCGGATGTGCTCATCGAGGCGATCTTCGAGAATCTCGAGGCCAAGCGCACTCTGTTCGCGGCGCTCGAGCCGCGCCTGAAGCCGCAAGCCCTCCTCGCGACCAATACCTCGAGCATCGACATCGGCCAGCTGGCCGAGGGACTTGCACGGCCCGCAAGGCTGGTGGGGCTGCATTTCTTCAATCCGGTGGCGCAGATGCCGCTCATCGAGGTGGTGGCCGGGCCTTCGAGCGCCCCCGAGGCCCTCGAGACCGCGAGCGCCTTCGCCCGCAAGCTCGACAAGCTGCCGCTGCCCTGCCGCAGCGCGCCCGGATTCATCGTCAATCGGGTGCTGATGCCTTATCTGCAGGAGGCCATGCTCGCCGCTTCCGAGGGCATGCCCTTTGAGGCCATCGATGCGACGGCCGTCGAGTTCGGCATGCCCATGGGGCCGATCGAATTGGCCGATGTGGTCGGGCTGGACGTGGCCGCACATGTCGGGCAGATCGTCGCCCGGGGTCTGGGGCGAACGGTACCGGATCTCCCCGTGCTGCGTGAACGGATCGAGCTGGGCCGGCTCGGGCGCAAGAGCGGCGCCGGCTTTTACCTCTGGCGGGAAGGCAAGCCGGTCAAGCGCTCGCCCGTCGGGGCGGCCCCGGCGGATCTCAGCGATCGGCTCATCTTGATCCTCGTCAATGAATGCGTGGCCTGCCTGCGCGAGGGCATCGCGGCGGACGCCGATCTGATCGACGCGGCGGTGATTTTCGGCACAGGCTTCGCGCCGTTTCGGGGCGGACCTCTCGCCTACGCCCGCGCGCGCGGCGTCGATGCCGTCGTGGAGCGTCTCGAGCAGCTGGCAAGCCGCTACGGCGAGCGTTTCCAGCCCGATGCGGGCTGGGCTCTGGTCGCCGGCGGTCATCGAA
>JAKCEJ010000273.1 GCA_021838065.1 Pseudomonadota bacterium | reverse complement strand
CAGCTCACCCGAAAGCTACTGTTGACATGACCGGCCCGCTCAGGCTCGATCTGCACCTGCCGAAGACCCCAATGCGCCTGCAGAAGCGGCACAAGCATCGACTCGCAGATCCACCGATTGGCGTACCCTGTCATGTCAAAACAACCTCACGAGCGCATGCATGCGCTCAGCGTCGAGTGGCTCACTCGGGCCGCCGAATTCGGCCACCTCTTTCAGAACCGGTGGCTCGGCGAGCGCTTCTTTCATCTGCCGGGCGACATGCTCGCTCTGCAGGAACTCATCTGGCAGCACAAGCCGGCCCGCATCGTGCAGACCGGTGTCGCCGCCGGCGGTGGCGTAGTCTTCTCGGCCTCGATGCTGGAGCTGCTTGGCGCCGACGGGAAGGTGGTGGCAATCGAACCGAACCTGCGTCAGTCGGTACGCGAACGTCTCGCGACACATCCGCTGGCGCGGCGGATGCGGCTGATCGAGGGTCCCTCCAATGCGCCGGACGTGCTGCGTGCGGTACATGCTGAGCTCGGCACTGATGTCCCGGTGATGGTGATTCTCGATCTCAATCCTACGCACGCGCACGTCCTGGAGGAGCTGAGGCAGTATGCCGGACTGGTCAGCCCAGGAAGCTACTGCATCGTCATGGACACCATGATCGAGTACCTGCCGGCAGCGTTGTTCACTGGCAGGCCGTACGGACCGGGCAACAGTCCCGCGAGTGCCGTAGCCACCTTCCTGGGGGAGGATGCACGCTTTGCCGTCGACCGGGACATCGAGAACCACGTCCTCATGACGCTCTGCCCGGGCGGCTTTCTGCGGCGAGAGCGCTGATCAGCCGCGCAGCCTCGTCCGCACCGTCGCGGCGGTAGCTGGCCCGGATTGCCTCGAGTCGTTCCCGATGTGCCCCGATACTCAGCAGCGCCCCCACAGCAGCAGCGATATCCTGACACGACGCCTCGCGCAGATCCAGGCGCTGCCCCACACCGGCACGCTCAATGAAATACGCCTGATGAAACTGGTCGTTGCACAGCGGTGAGATCAGCAGAGGTACGCCGCAGGCCAATGCCTCCATCACAGAATTCGCGCCCCCGTGCGTGATGAATAGGCGTGCGCGGCGCAGCAGCGCCAGTTGCGGCGCGTAGCGAACGATCACCGTTCGGGCATCGAGCGCCGTGCGATTGAGCGAGTCGGCCAGCTCCCCGGCCGAGAGCACCAGTTGCAGCGGCAGGTCGCGCAGCGCCGCGGTGACTTTGGCGAACAATTCGGGTTGATGATAAATCTGACTGCCGAAGGACAGGTACACCAGAGGTAGCGCAGCGTCCAGCCGCGCCCACGGAAATTCGCTCTCGTCACCGCGAGTCGTCGCCGGCAAGGAAGGTCCGAGAAGAGTCACTCCGGCCGGTGGCGGTCCGACCAACGCCTCAGTCGCGAACACCGTCGTCAAGTACGGCGAGAGCACGTCGCAGCCGCGAAAGTTCGCCGCAACGCCGAATCGCTCGAACAGCGCACGTCGAGCCGGAAGGAGTTCGCGTACGGTGCCGAGCAGCTCGGAGTCCAGCGCATCGGGTAGTACGGGGTTCAGTGAGTTCGACAGCGCCACCCAGCGACGACCTTCCCGCTCGGCAGCGATCGCCGCGGCGTAGCACAGCGGATCGATGACGATGACGTCGGGCCGCCAGTGGCGGATGACGGCGCGCAGCGTCGGCACCTGGTCGGCCACACGGTCTATGAGCAGCTCTCGAATCCATCCGCGCAGCCAAGCTGCATCGCGGACGTTGGCGGCAAATTGCGCGCCACGCCGCAGCGCATCGTGCCGCGGCACAGCGGTGGCTCCGAGCTGCACGAAAGGACCGGCCCGCCGCAGCTGCGCTCCGAGGGACTGCGCGCCGCAGAAGGCCACCTCCAGACCGCGGGCCTGCAGGCGCTGAGCAGGTCCAATGCAGGGGTTGAGATGGCCTTGCTCGGGCAACACACAGAACAGGACGCGTCTCACGGCAATGTGACTTCGTAGTGCTGCGCCCAATGGACCAGCGCAGCGCTACGAAACAGCACCGCGCGCTCGCGCTCATCGAGCGGCGCGGCATGCTCACAGCGGCGCAGCAGCCGCGGGACATCGAGGATGCCGGCGACGCGCTCATGCTGCTCGATGAGCAGCCGGCGGACGATCCGCCGCAGCCACTCTCCGTTACCTTGATCCTTCGGTAGCGCCGATTTGCGCCGACAACGGATCGACTCAGGCACTAGGCCGCGCGCGGCCGCGCGCAGCATGGCCTTCTCACGCCCCTCACTGAGCGCGAGTTCGGCAGGCACGCGCGCCGCCGCCTTCAGCAACTCGGTGTCGGCGAATGGCACCCGCGCCTCCAGGCCATGGGCCATGCTGTGGATATCGCCGTTGTGCAGCAGCCGTTGCAGCCAGCGGTGGCGAACCAGCCATTGGGTCGCGCGCACTCGCGCCGACGCTGTACGCCAGTGATGGCCGGCACGCGCCGCGAGTTCGCGGTAGTGCGCTCCATAGTGCGCGAGCGGCTGGTGCAGCAGATCGGCGCGCAGGTACGGGTCACCCGTCAGGCGCTCAAGCACGTGCATCGGATCGGCGGTGGCGTGCTCGTCGAGCAGAAAATGGTAGCCGAAATGCGTCTCGTCGGCGGCGTCCCCGACCATGACGGCCTTCAACTGAGTCGCCGCGGTCCGCGCCAGATGATGCTGCGCAAGTTCCTGCTCCCAGGCCGGCAGCGCATCGTTATGCATCGCGAGCTGTCGCAGGTCCGAGGCCAGAGCGGCACGCGGCACCGCGACGATGTCCTGCGCCAGCCCGAGCAGCCCCGCAGCAGTCTCGGCGTGCGGCCGATCATCGGCGGTCACGATCACGGACTGTTCGTATGGGTAGTGCGCTTGCCCCTCGAAGCACACCGTGAAGCACTTCGGTCGCGCGCCGGCGGCGCGGGCGAACGCGCCGATGAGCGTCGAGTCGAGGCCGCCGCTGAAAAACAGCCCAACCGGCACGTCGGCCTGCAGCGTGCGCCGCACCGCCTCGCCAAGATGCCCGCGCAGCACTTCGGGGATCCTTCCGCGTTGCGCCACGGAGTCCTCATCCTCCGGCTCATGCGCCCAACGGGTGACGCGCACGATGCCATCCCGAAACGTCAGCGCGTGACCGGCTGGGAGATAGGACATGCCGGCGAACATCGGTTGCGCCACGCCGCTGAAATACGGTGCGACCAGATACTCCGTGACCGCCTCGAGATCGGCGCGCGGCGGCGCACGCAACGCCGGCAGAATCGCTTTGGCTTCCGAAGCGAACACGAACTCCTCGCCCTGGCGCAGATATACGAACGGTTTGACGCCGAGCCGGTCGCGCGCCGCGAAAGCACGCCGCTCCCGAGTGTCCCAGACCAGAAATGCGAACATGCCATTGAACCGCTGCACGCACTCCTCGCCCCACGCGGCGTAAGCGGCGAGCACCACTTCGGTATCGCACCGAGTACGAAATGGCCAGCCCGGGGCCAGCAACCGGCGCAGCTCGGCGTGATTGTAGATCTCGCCGTTGTACACCAGCACGTAACGGCCATCGGGACTCGCGAGCGGCTGCTCGCCGTGCGCGGCATCGAGCAACGCCAGACGGGTGTGCCCGAGCACTGCGCAGGCATCACTCCAGAGCCCCTCGCCGTCAGGTCCACGATGTTTCAGCCGCGCTCGCATCGAGTACACCTCGGCGCGGCGCGAGTTCGCGGCCGCATCAACCCGAATCAAACCGGCCAGCCCACACATCAGTCTACGACTCCGAGCGCGTCCAACACGGCCAGCAGCGTCGCCCAGTGGACACGCTCGGCATCGTCAGTGAGCGCCGGAGGCGCCTCCCCCAAACGCTGTGCGAGCGCACCGATGCGCTCTGCATCGAGCAGGCCACCGAGCGGCAGCGGCGGCGTCATCGTCCGGCGCTTCGGGCCGGCCACCAGACGCGATGGCACGCCGTAGCGGGCGGCCAGCTCCCGCAGACATCGCTTGTCGGGATCCGGCGGGTAGCTGAGCAGGTGTGCCACCACGGCCGGATCGAGAAACGGCGCGTGCAGAGTCACTCCGGCAGCGCTGAAGAGCACGCGGGCGAGTGGCAGGTAGTCCGCCGAGCGGTCTCGGCCGAGCACCTGATCG
>JAKCEJ010000272.1 GCA_021838065.1 Pseudomonadota bacterium | reverse complement strand
GCTGCGCTGCTGCTGTTCGTGCCGGGGTTGCACGTCTGGCTGGTTCCAGCGCGTGTAAAGCGCGCGCGCGCAAGCCGTCTTGCGAAGGCGCAGTTCTATCTGCAGGGCGTGCACGTCACTCAGCATCACTCCGGCGTGCTGTTTTTCGTTTCACTTGCCGAGCGCTACGTCGAGATCGTGGCGGACAAGGGAATCCATGAGAAGCTTGGCGAGGCCCATTGGAAGGGGATCATCGATCTGTTTGTGGACGAGGTGAGCCACGGACGCGTGGTCGATGGCTTCGTCGCTGCCATTGGCGCGTGCGGCAAGGCCATGGCCGAGCATTTTCCGCCGGATCCCGGCTCATCTGATGAGCTCTCCGACGGACTGATCGAACTGTAGCTCGGTTTCTCAGGCGGAGGGAAGCACTGACGAGAGGCTCGATGCTGACGGGGGAGGCGATGGCCTCGAACGTCAGACAGGCGACGGAAGTTTTCTTTCCAATGACGGCGAGTCTCGACGAAATCGTGACGTGGGCAACCGCAGATCACGCCGGGGTCTCAGTGATCTGGCACATCCGTCCCATGGACCGGATTCTGACTGTCAATCAGCTCGAAGGGGATCGTTACGGACGACTGACCATCGTGGAGCTGAAAGCCCAAAAAATGGCACGGTCTGGATCGAGCACAGCCTGACCTTCCGCAGCCGCGAACGGCTGTTTTTGCCGGTAGAGCGCTGACAGTCGCGTCGGCGCACGCACTATCGGCGCCTCGGTCTACCGATCTCACCCGATGCGTTCCTGGAACCGCTGCTCGAGCGCGCGGCCGCCGGCGTGCGGGCCGTCGCTGTCGCCGCGGCGGACGGGCGCGTGGCGGTGGACACCGCGCTACACCTCGCGCCGATCGCAGCGGAACCCGAAGATCCGCAGCTCGCGAAGCTCCGTGCGCTGCTCGACCGGCGCATCGGAGAGGCGCAGCTGCCGGAGTTGATGCTCACGGTCGATGCCGAGGTCCACTACAGCTGGTTGATGCTCGGGCGCGAGCCGCGCTCGGCCAACGCGCTGGTCATGATCTATGCCGGTGTGCTGGCGCACGGTACCGCACTGTCCGCCGCCGAGACAGCGCGCATGATCCCACAGCTCTCTGCCACCGCGATCCGCCAGGCAATGCGCTTCGCAGCCGATGAGCGACGTCTCGCGCAAGCCTCCGGCGCCGTGCTCGCCTACATGCATCGCCACGGGATCGCCGCGGCCTGGGGACGCTCGGACCTGACCTCCTCGGACATGATGAGCATGGAGACCAGCCGGCGGGTCTGGCAGGCGCGGGTCGATCCGCGCCGACAGACTCCTTCGGTTGGGATCTACACGCACGTGCGCAATCGGTGGGGAATCTCCTACGTGCAACGGATTGTGTTGAACGAGCGCCAAGCCGGCGCCGCCGTTGAGGGCGTCGTGCGAGATGAGGCTCTCGAGACCGGCCAGCTGGCAGTCGGCACGCACGGGTACACCGACGTGGCCATGGCACTCTCGCGCCTCCTGGGGTTCGATCTGTGCCCGCGGCTCAAAGCGCTCTCGGATCGTCACCTGTTTCTGCCCCGTGGTGCCGAGATACCGGACGCGATTCGGGCGATCGTGCGAACTCGCATCTAGCCCAACCGCATTGCCGCCGCATGGGACGAGATGGTGCACCTTGCCGCTTCGGTGCACAGCGGCCATGCCAGCGCCGTCGAGGCACTGGCCCGCTATGGCGCGGCCTCCCGCGGCGATCCGCTCTACGAAACGCTCGTGCATGTTGGTCAGCTGCTGCGTACCGTGTTCCTCGCCGACTATTTCGTCAACGAACCGTTCCGGCGCGAGCTGCTGCGTGTGCTCAACCGGGGCGAGGCGGTCAATTCCCGCAAGCGTGCGATCTACGCCGGCCGTGTCGCCCCCTTCCAGGCCAAGCGGCAAGATGAGCTTGCCGCAGTCGGTGATGCGCTGGGCCTGCTGGCGAACATCGTCATGGCGTGGAATACCGCCCAGCTGCAAGCCGCCTTCGACCGGCTCAATGCCCGCCGCCACGGCCGTACCCCCTGAGCTGATCCGGCCGAATCGCGCCCACGCGTACCGAGGGCATCAACCTGCGCGGTGTGTTCCGCTTTCCCGTCGAGACCTATGCCGACCGACTGCTTCCCGGCGCCAGCTTCAAGGCAGCCGCCGCCATGGGGTGATCACAGAGAAAACCTCGGCCGAAAGCGCGTTCCGGCAACGAACAGAAACGCCATCCATTTCAGGACATTGCAGGAGCGGCCTCGCGACGCAGGGTCACTGCTGCGGCCGGCCGTGGATAGGCGTGTTTGCACTCTTTTAAATCAAAGCGTTACGAGATAATTCGCCAAAAGAGTCACCGCGATTGGCGCTACGATTCGGTGTGACTTCTCCTGCCAATGGGCGTTGAGTGCGCCCACGGCAAATTGCCGGGTTTCGTCGTGGCCAGATGAAGTCACGAGCGCTTGCGTGTCGCGCGGACACCCACCTGACGCGGCGCAACGATGTGGGAATCATCTTCGAGTGGCGCGAGGAATTGTTCGGTTGCCCGAACACACCGATGGGTGACGGAACGGACGAGGGGGCACCAACAGAACGTCCAGCGCCCTCAGCACAACTCGTCGCCTTGCCTAATTGATCGGCTGCACGCTATTGCGTTGAACTCTGTCGCATTTGGACGAGCAACCCAGCATTCCCGTGGCGCTCTTCCATGTCCTCGCGCTGCTGTACGCGATCTTTTCCGGCGGCCCGTATACTCCGGTCGGAGGCCGAAACAGCCAGGAGACGCCGCTGACGACCGCATGCCCGATATGACGCAGAACCGCGTAGAAACTGAACGTGTGGGGTGCTCGCGGCGCAGATGTCGATGCCGCCGCACGCATTGAGGGCATCGTGATCGTCTGATGCGACTGGCTCGGTTGCGGGGTGCTGGCGCATCCCCCTAGTACAACCGTCAAGGCCGCGGCGGCAATCATTGCACGACCGAATTCGCTGACACGCATCACTGCTGCCCTCTGCATTACATCCTGAAGGACGCCGCGCCGCGACTACTTCGCCATGGAACCTATGGATACTGGCTGCAAGCATGACCGAGAGCGAGGCTTGCGGTTCGTCCTAGATTAACCACGGACAGTGAGACTATGCGCCCGACTGCTCGCTCGCAAGCGAGCGCTGGAAGCGCCGGAACGGACTCGCCCTGGTGAAGTGCACAGGGTCCGGAGCGAGCTGCCGTCAGTGAAACTCGCAGCGTCTTCGCGGCCGTGTGGGGCGCCGGTGACTGATCCTGGCGCAGAGCGCCCGCAACCCGGAATTCCCCGGTCTCGGCAGCGGTGATGAGCGCAGTTCGCCGGCCGGGGGGGCAATCTCGGGCGTCCGATGCGCTCAGGTGCTTCCCGTCGGGGAATTCGTCCGTGCCCGGGTTCGCATGCGATTCCGCCGCATCCCGCGGCGCTCATGCCGATGACGCTCGGATCGATAGACCCGTGATTCTGCAATCACATCATGCGTACGTGAACTAATGACACGAGGTGTGCATTGCGTGCTGATGTCCGATACGTTAGCATGCTAAGCATTAATTCTCTGCCAGACATAGGGCAGACACTGGCCGTGAGAGAGAGGGTCACAATCTCTCGGGTCACCCCTATACGGCAGTTTCGTCAGATGTGCTAAGGATGCGCCCCAATTACCGATACCCAAGAATGGTTTGCGCGCGTGGTCGGATGCAGCGCTGCACTGGAGCACGCATGACCAGAAGCACTGCTGCGATATGGGCAACAGCCTGTGCCGGCGTGCTGAGCCTGGCGGGCTGTTCCTTTGCGCCCCGGTACGCTCTGCCGGCGGTGCCCACGCAGTCGTACACGCGCGCCCCGTCGCCACATACCACCGTGAGCACCGTCGGGCCTGCCGGTCAGGCCCAGCAGTTCGATTACGGCGCCTCGCCCGCGGCCCAATGGTGGCGGCAGTTTCGTTCCGCAAAGCTCGATGCCCTGATCCACCAGGCACTGGCCAACAATCCCGGGCTGGCGCAGGAACAAGCGAATTTGCGCGCGGCGCGGGCCGCGATGGCGGCTGCGGCCGGCATTTTCTATCCGCAGGTGAACGGTGATCTGAGCGCCTCACGGCAGAGAACATCCTCGGCCGGTTCCGGCGGA